>CALBPH010000615.1 GCA_937899365.1 uncultured Leptolyngbya sp. | reverse complement strand
TTTTCTTTTTTTTTTTTTTTCTCTTTTTTTTTGTTCTTTTTCGTTTGCTCTGTTGGCTCCCCCCTCCCCCCACAAGAAGCGGACTGCAGCTGGCGCTTAGCCAACAACTGCAAGAATGTCTTTCTCAGAAAGCAACACGTAATCGTCGCCACCAAGCTTGATGTCAGTACCGGCATACTTGGAGTAAAGGACGTTGTTGCCAACTTCTACATCGGGTGCCTGACGGCTGCCGTCATCACCACGCTTACCAGGACCAACAGCGGTAATTTCGCCAACCTGGGGCTTTTCTTTAGCTGTGTCGGGCAGCAAAATGCCACCAGCGGTTTTTTCTTCAGATGCGTTGACTTTGATAAGAACGCGATCACCTAGGGGAGTGACGCTTGAAACACTCAAAGAAATGGCTGCCATAGTTTTCTCCGAACTTTGATAGATCAATCATTCGGCAATTGCACCAAGACGACATCAGGCCGTCTGGACAGTCCCTTGATCAACTGAAAGGGTTTGATCAGGGAAGAAGCTGCAACCTGAACACGGTTTAGCACTCTCTATTGCCGAGTGCTAATTTATCGCTTGGAGAGTTGCGATCGCAACACGTCAACGGGTACGGGTTCCCGAACTTATGAGTCCATCCATTTAGCCAACAAACTTCATGATTTCAATACAGTGATCTTTATCGTTCCTTCAGGTTGCATTAAAAATTCCCCGTATCATTTATATGGAGGGTGCCATCTGTAGTTCTTGATACATCTTTACCTAGTGCATATGCTGACGACCTGTCTAGCAATTGCTAACTCCATGATCTACAAATTTTCATACGTCCTGTTAGCAGCCATGCCACTATGGTTGCTGAGTTTCCATGGCACAGCCTCTGCCCAGCTCCAAATTGAGACATCCCCTTCAGTTTCCCCCTCAACAGACGCGGCAGCAGCGACAGGTACAGCCATTCGGCCAGCAACCTCCGAGACAACCCTTGATCGGCAAGCCAACCAGCTTAATATTCTAGGCGGACAGTCATCGGGTGGAACCGAACCCAACCTCATTCATCAGTTCCAGCAATTTGACCTGGGCGCAGACGATACTGCCAACTTTGTAGTCGACCCTGACGTTGCCAATGTCATCAGTTTAATCAATGCGCTACAGCCTTCAGCCATTGATGGGCTGCTCAAAATAACCAGCAATGATTCAGACATTGCCAGCGGGGCCAAGCTTTTTCTAGTCAACCCCGCCGGCATCATTTTTGGTGAAAACGCGAGCCTGAGCTTACCAGCCAATCTGACCGCGACAACGGCGTCAGGCCTGCTGTTTGAGGACACCTATCTTTTATCTATCAATGGCTCGGTAAGCGAGGTCGAGCTAACGACTACCGGAGATACGAGTTCAGCTAGCACCCTAACGCCGCTGTTCAATGGTTCAACAGGTTTAATAGCGGCGACCTCAGCTGACCCCACAGTGAATGACCTGACTGGAGCCCCTAGCGGTTATTTATTACTTGCAGCCCCCGCCAACTCAGCGGCACTAGACACCCTCTCTACAGACCTACCCTATGGAAGCATTGAAAACCAAGGTAGCTTACAGGTAGAGTCCCAATCGACCATCACCCTCATTGGTCAATACATCCAGAACGACGGCAGCCTTATCGCCCCCGGGGGGAATGTCAACCTCATCGCCACATCGGGAGAAACCCTGCTACGACTCAACCAGCCCGGCAACCTACTCAGCCTAGATGTGATTCCAGCCGATACCCTAGCCGCCCTCTCTCCTAGCGATGGCCAGGCTGCGGCTACCGCACTACCCACCACAGAGCTAGCCCAGCTGTTGACCGGTGGCAACGAGCCCAGTGCAACCCAAATTGAAGTCAGCCCCGATGGATCCCAAACCCTCACATCCACCCCACCCTTAACACCTGCCCCAGGCACAGTATTAGTCAGGGGCACTGTGGATGTTTCGGACAATACTCCAGCTGACCAGCTCGGGTCTCCAGGCCAGGTGACCTTGCTTGGCGATCAAATCAACCTGGTGGGAGGCGAAATCTACGCCGATGGAGTGGGTCAAGCTGGCACCCTATCCATTGGTGGAATGCCCGTCGAAGATGGATTTAGTGCAGGCTATGTCTTAGTGGATCGTAGCTCTATCCTGCAAGCAAACTCGGAGACCGACACGGGGGGCAGCGTCCACATTTGGGCTAATGACACCGTACGTTTTTATGGAACAGCCACCGCAACAGGTGCCACCCCCGCGCTCGACGGCACTGTCACAATTGATGCTGGCGACGTGCTCGATATTCGGCAGCCTACAGCTCGATAAGGAAACCTGAGCCAGCAGTTTTAAGCAATTGGCATAGAGAAAGGGGGGCGTTACTACAACGCCCCCCTTTCTCTATGCGTAAACGGAATGGATATATGGCATCTGCCAGGTTAATTCGGACAGTGGCCATCCCTGAAAGCCTTAAGCAACAGAAGCTATGGGTGCACTTAGCCAATGCATTTGTCGATTGTCATGGCTGCCAGCACCAAGCCTACGTATTATCACCCTATTTCAATCAAGCTTGATGTCTATTTTTGATAAAGTCTCAGTACTTTCAGGGATACACCAGAGAAAAAATGCCATTCTAAAAAAACAGTCAAAGGCTTTCTAAATAAGGCGAAAACACGTCCATTTTCGTCTCTCAGTATGCATCAATGGCACCTCAATATATCAGTGCTTTTTGATACGTCTTGTTTTTGACGCATTTTTTTAGACTCCGAGGTTTTACCCATGGGAATAGTTGCTAACGCTGCGCATCAAATTGGTGCAGCGCTCCTTTTCAGCACCGGTTTATTGGCAACCGTCAGCACCCCGGCCCACGCTGCTTGCTTACCAAACGGATGTAGCCAGAATGGCCTGTTTTTTAGTGCTGCATCCAGCAGCTTTAAAATCACTGACGTCACGGGCTTAGGCACCCATACAGACCCTTTTGTTATCTACCAAGATGTATGGGGTTTAGATATTTCCTTAGCCATTAGCGGCTTAACCAATGCCAAACATCAATCAGTATTTAATCGACCGGGCTTTGCCATCAGTATTGTGTCGCGCAATCTTACCGGGGCATTCTGGCGGTTTTATGACCATGAACTACAAGAGACAGCGGGATACGCCAGTGGTGAAAACGACGGGCTATCCTTTGGCCAAGGGATTGGTCCTGTGCGTCCTTATACATCAGACCGCTACACCCGAGCAGATGAGGTGACAGATGTACGAGACTTCATCAATTTCTATCAGGGAGCCGGCGTCAACACCGGTGAGTATGTTCGGTTTAATTACTTTGTTACCGACACCATCCCCAATCATCTGTTCTACATCCGGCAACGGCCCGACTATCGCACTAATGCCACGCCTACACCGGCCTTACCTCTCAGCCCTGTTCCTCAGACGGTTAGTGCGCCTGCCATAGCGCCCGTATCGCAGGCAGCCCCCCTTACACCCAGTGCCCCCGTGGTAGCGGCACCACAGCCAAGCACCACAGTGAATAAATCAACCAATAAAGCGACGGCACCAACAGCCATTTCTCAAGCGCCTACAAAACCTCAGTCAATCCCTGAGCCTGGAATGTCCCTTGCAGGATTTATCGCTATTCTCTTTGGCAAACCAAAAAGACAACATGGGCAGCGCGCCTATCAAAATCCTAGATTAGAGAACCACTAAGATGCTATGGACGCCCAAAAGCGCACCAACTATAGCAAAGACCAGTGCCATGGATGATACATCTAGTGATAATCTTTTACATGGCACTTTGAAAGTAAAAATAAAATTAAAAGTCGCCGCAGTAGCTAACACCCTTAGGATAAGGCGCAAGCATGGTCACCACTGCAGAGAAAACAAATATTGGCTATATCACTCAGATTATTGGCCCTGTTCTAGACGTTAAGTTCCCCGCAGGCGAACTGCCCAACATTTATAACGCTATTAAGGTTGAAGGTACTACTCCGGCTGGTCAGTCCGTTGCTGTCACCTGCGAAGTGCAGCAGCTGCTAGGCGCTAGCCAGGTCAGAGCCGTATCGATGAGCTCTACCGACGGATTGGTGCGGGGCATGGAGGTCACTGACCTGGGCGCCCCCATTAACGTACCTGTTGGTCCTGCCACATTGGGGCGCATCTTTAACGTTCTGGGTGAGCCTGTGGATGAGAAGGGTGATGTGGACATGTCCACCACACTATCTATCCACCGAGACGCTCCCAAGCTAATCGAACTGGAAACTAAGCCCGCCGTATTTGAAACAGGTATTAAAGTTATTGACCTTTTAGCTCCCTACCGTAAGGGGGGTAAAACCGGTCTCTTTGGTGGTGCTGGTGTAGGCAAAACCGTACTGATTCAAGAGCTCATTAATAATATTGCTCTACAGCACGGTGGTGTTTCTGTGTTTGCCGGTGTTGGTGAGCGGACCCGCGAAGGAAATGACCTCTACAACGAATTTATTGATTCTGGCGTAATCAATTCCGACGACTTAGGAAAGTCTAAGGTAGCTCTTGTGTATGGTCAGATGAATGAGCCGCCTGGAGCTCGTATGCGTGTCGCGCTGTCTGCACTGACCATGGCGGAGTACTTCCGTGATGTTAACAAGCAGGATGTTCTGCTGTTTGTAGACAACATCTTCCGCTTTGTACAGGCTGGTTCCGAAGTATCAGCACTACTAGGTCGTATGCCGTCGGCGGTAGGTTATCAGCCTACGTTGGGTACTGACATGGGTGACCTCCAAGAGCGGATTACATCTACGTTGGAAGGCTCTATTACATCCATTCAAGCGGTTTACGTACCTGCGGATGACTTGACTGACCCTGCACCTGCCACAACATTTGCCCACTTGGACGCAACCACCGTACTTTCTCGTGCGTTGGCATCTAAGGGAATTTATCCGGCAGTGGACCCCCTAGACTCTACGTCCACCATGTTGCAGCCCGCAGTCGTTGGTGATGAGCACTACAACACAGCCCGTGCGGTACAGTCCACACTACAGCGCTACAAGGAATTGCAGGACATCATTGCAATTCTGGGTCTAGACGAGCTTTCTGAAGAGGATCGTCTAACCGTTGCTCGCGCCCGTAAGATTGAGAAGTTTCTTTCTCAGCCTTTCTTCGTAGCGGAAATCTTTACCGGTCTAGCTGGTAAGTATGTGTCCCTCGAAGACACCATCAAGGGTTTCAATATGATTCTGGCTGGTGAGCTAGATGAGATTCCTGAGCAGGCTTTCTACCTCAAAGGCGATATTGCCGAAGTACTAGAAACTGCTGAGAAAATGAAGGCTGAAGGTTAAGCAATCGCTGCTTTCATCTTTCGAAGATACAGTTTGGTGAGTGGTGAGTGATGTTAGCAGGTAGCAACCTGCTGGACCGGATAATGTTTTATTCTTCACCACTACTCACTATTCGCCATTCACTATTCCTCTTTAATTTGTAAGGTCTTATGGCATTAGCAGTACGCGTAGTGGCTCCTGACAAAACAGTTTGGGATGCTGAAGCGGAAGAGGTAGTGCTACCCAGTACTACTGGTCAATTAGGTATTTTGAGTGGTCACGCTCCGTTGCTTACCGCCCTGGATATTGGCGTTTTGCGAGTACGGGCTGACAGTGATTGGGTTGCGATCTCACTCATGGGTGGTTTTGCCGAAATCGAAGACAACGAAGTCACCATTTTGGTAAACGGTGCTGAGCGCGGCGACAGTATCGATTTGTCCTCGGCTCAAAAAGAATACACATCTGCTAAGTCAGAAGCAGACAGTGTCTCATTCGATGATAAGCAGGCCGTTATTCAAGCCAGAAAGTCCCTTAAAAAGGCGCGTGCTCGAGTACAGGCAGCCGGCGGCAGCATCTAGCCCTGGCACAAACGCCAACCTCTCAAGCTCTAGCTATAAAGTCCGCGGATTCTTTCTGAAGCCACGGACTTTTGCTATTTAAAATTTCCAGCGATCCCTGATCCTGACAGAGGCAATCTGTCTTCCAAAGAGCTGGCGCTTTGGAAGACGTAACCATAAACTAAAAGTCCGTTCCTTCTCACAAAGAAGGAACGGACTTTAGAAACCTATCGCTAAATTCAGATCACGAACTACCGGTGAACGCCACATTAGGAAATTTTTCAGCTGCTTTTTGCATGGGCAGCGTCTTACCCCCTTCCTGCCAGTAGTTAATAATTTCAGTCGCCTGGTTTAGTAGATCGATGCGCTCTTCTTCAACAATCCAAGTTTTGGACTCCAGCTCTGTCTTCATCTGATCCCACGCATCATTGCGGGGCCAGAAAAAGTAAGAGGTCAGCGGACTCGATCCTTTGCCCACCACTTGATCTACGGCAAGCGCCACATCCTTGTCGAGCCAGAGAACCTTTAAGATAAATCGAGACAATGCAAACCTCCGCTGTACGCCTCTTGGCTTCAAAACTATACGGTCTATAATTCTAGCGCATTCGCTACCCGTAGCACATCAAAAAATCAGTCTCTTCACCCTAATAATGCCTAACCCTATTGCCCTAGCCATATTCGACATCGATGGTGTTGTCCGCGACGTCAGCGGATCCTACCGTCGGGCCATTGCGGACACGGTTGAACAGTTTACCCAAGGGCATTATCGACCCACCCCCAAGGATATTGACCAACTTAAAAGCGAAGGTATTTGGAACAACGATTGGAAAGCATCCCAAGAGCTCATCCAACGCCACAGCGATGCGTCAGGGCATTCTTACAGCAGCAACTACGATGACATCGTTCTCTACTTTCAAGAACGCTATCGGGGCTCCGGGGATGACCCTAGCCAGTGGGTCGGCTATATCACCCAAGAACCCGTACTGATGAGTGCTCAGTACTTAACCAACCTAGCCCAGGGCGGTGTGCCATCAGCCTTTTTTAGCGGAGCTACCCGAGGCTCAGCAAACTACATTTTGCGACAGCGAATTGGCCTGGCTAATCCAATCTTGATTGCCATGGCCGATGCCCCTAGCAAACCGGACCCCACAGGCCTTTACCTGACCATTGACCAACTCGAAGCAACGGTCCCAAAAGGTCTGACAGTTTTATATGCCGGAGACACGGATGCCGACATGGCCACAGACTAAGCAGCCCAGAACCAATTTCCTGAGCGCGTATGGCTAGCTATCGGTGTCTTGCCGCCTCACGTACAGACAGATCAGACAGATGCTGATTACCAAGCACGCTACAGCAAGACTCTCACAGACGCTGGAGCAAACTTAGTCATCCCCCATATTGAACAATTAACCGCTGAGACAATTCAAGGGTTGCTCAAGATGCCCCAAGGCTAACGTTTCCTCGGGAACCAGTCCCCTGAAAGGCACAGTCGGTAACCCTAGCTACCGATTGAATGGTAGGTTAGGCGACAGCCATTAGCCTGCGACC
>CALBPH010000614.1 GCA_937899365.1 uncultured Leptolyngbya sp. | reverse complement strand
ACTGTGTCCCCATCAAAACCATCTAAGAAACTCGAACATTTGCTTGGTGGGCAGATTGGTTTATACGCCAGGGATAGTGATGACTGGGACCCAATAATGGTTCATCTTCATAGTCCCAAATTTGATCGACATCGCTTAACGGACCAAATGTATCGGCGTGGATATAGTGGGGAGTATAGCCACCTTGTTTTAATACTTCGTTGATATAGGGACGCTCATCACACTCCTTAACCGTGTCAAAAACATTTGAGAATGTATGGAGTGTCTCTCCCGTAGTTTCATCTAAGATTTTACGGGCTACACAACTTACAGACGAAGAGTCTAGCCCACCACTTAAATGGGAACCGATTGGAAAGGCACTTCTCAATCGACAGTCAACAGCTTCGGTGAAAATCCGACGGAATTCGGCTGCATAGGCGTCGTCTGATCCCAATTTTAATTCGTAATTAGGATCTAATTTCCAATAGGTTTCAATCTCCACACCCGTGCTATCAACCCACATTCGAGATGCAGGCGGTAACCGTAAAATCTCTTCAAATGTAGTAATTACCTGATCTTCGAGCATCAGCGTCAGATAATCAGCGATACGGGTTTCGTTTATTCGTTGAGGAACCCAATCTAGACAAAGCAACCCCTTTATTTCGGAGGCGATTGCAAATGATTTATTGGGCTGGTGATAGTAAAAAAATGGCTTTACCCCAAAATGATCGCGGGCGCAGAATAGCTGTTGTTTTTGGCCATCCCAAATCATAAAAGCAAAGTCTCCAAGCAGATGCTCTGGACAGTCGCTGCCCCATTGCTCATAGGCGGCCAGAATAAACTCGCTGTCAGCTATCTTTTCTAATGGTCGATCCGGCAATGATAGTACCTGCGCCAGTTCGTCTCGGTTATCAATGCGGGCATCTGCGGTAATAGTTAGATCACCCTTAACTAAGGGAAGCTGTTCATGGAGCGATTCTGCTGTTGTCCACAACATACAATGACCAAGACCAATGGAATCTTGGCACCAAGTATCGGATGCATCGGGGCCACGATGCGCCAGAACCTTCATCATCTGGCACAGTTCGCTAGACACGACCGGATGCTGGTCAAGATGATAAATTCCTGCAATCCCACTCATTGGTTTGCTCCATCAGCAGAAAGCGATTTAAATCGGCTCAAGTTATTTAACCAGCCAACAATGACATGATCTCGATATTCAATCCAGGCGTGGGCTTCAAGGGTATTGGCTGCCCCTTTAGCAACACCAATATGTAGCTGATGGGGATATCCATATCGGGTTAACAGCAGCTGTGACGTGAGTGCCCTGGCTAAACATTTAGCCCCTCCTGGGGTGTAGTTGCTGGCAACATTAACGGTCCATACAATAAACTTCACAGAAACAGATGTTGGCTGAGTCTCACATACCCACACCGAGGAAATTTGTGCCAGCTTTTGTCTTAAAAGACTGAACGGCAATAACCACAGCGCCAAACGAATACTATTTAAGAGCAAACAGCTATAGAGCAAGACTCTGAATTCGTTTCCTGAAAGTTTGAGTAATCTATGCAGTTTGCTCATCACTCACCTCGATCAAGCAGGCCTCTTTCATATCTACCAGGATCTTAGTCAGGTCTCGCTTACAGACATCGGGTTGGACGTCATATTCTTCGAGCAGATTATGCAGGATACTGTCAACTGTACAAGGTTGTTGAATTAGTTCCCAAACCCTAGCACCCACCTCATTTAACCCATAGTATTGCCCCGTACTTAGGTTGAGAATAACAGCCTCCCCTCCTAGCTCGGACGCAATCTGATCTGGAGTAGTCGAGATAATTGCCGTTAGTGGTATATCTAACATCTGAGAAGACATAGGAGCTCTATATAAAGATATTGGATTTTGAATGAGAGCTTTATCGTGCGGGGTCAGAAACTGAAGTGGCTCATATGACGTCAAGATTGACATGTTGTTGGAGCCAAGTGCAGATGTATCATCACCCTGGGCAGATACTATAGATACGAGATTTTGCAGTTGTTGATTT
>CALBPH010000613.1 GCA_937899365.1 uncultured Leptolyngbya sp. | reverse complement strand
GCAAGTAACGATTCTGCGGTGGAGCCAGTTTACGCAGATAGGTTTTAATATCCACCAGCAGACGCTCCTCAGCCTCATTCACCGTCAGCGCCGTGGTCGTATGGCAGGAAAACACCACCACATGCCCCTGGGTCACACCAGTCGCCGTCACCTGCTGCTGAATATCCGCCGTAATATCAAGAATATCAATCGCCTCAGTCGTATCAAATGTTAGATAGTGAGAAACTAGCTGCATAGTTGCATTCCTTGATGTCATTCCTGATGGGGCACACCATGAACACTTCCTACCAAGACCCAGTTGTAATTGAGCGTGTTCTGGCCAAAACGAAGTATATCGCTGTTGTGGGCCACTCTCCTAAGCCCCAACGCCCCAGCTATCAGGTAGCACGCTACATGCGTCAGCAAGGCTACATCGTTTACCCGGTCCATCCTGCCGCCAAAGAAATTGATGGCCAACGCTGCTATGCTCAGCTGGCCGATATTCCAGGCCCTATTGATGTGGTGAATGTGTTTCGCCGCAGTGAGTTTTTACCAAGCCTAGTGGATGAGATTTTCACCTTAGAGACCATGTCTGAGGTGAAATGTCTGTGGACCCAGCTAGATATTTACGATGAGACGGCGGCACTAAAGGCTATTGACCACGGTTGGCACGTGGTGATGAATGCCTGTCTCAAAATTGAGTGGCAACATCGAGGGACAAAAAACACTGAGCGGTAACAGCGTTTAATTTGCCGTTGCTGATTTAGAGGATGATCCGTTTGAAGAGATAAGCCCTAGGTCAGTATCTCGCAGATTAATTCATACCGTGTATCAGCAACGCCTTTAATTTACTCTGGAGCCACCGCTATCAATGTGCGCGCCAGGGTTTGCTGACGAGCTTTTAGCAGATGACGTTCGTGGGTGTGTTCCATCAGCCACAATAGCGATTCACGATACATTGGCTCCTGCCATATGCCAAGGGTTGATGTGGCCTGAGCACGCTCAACATATTGTTGTAGCTGCGTTTGAGCTTGCTGTCGTAGTTCTTGATCAACACGTTGTAAACGGCGTTCTAGCTGACTTAGCGTGGCGCTGTCTGCCTGTTCTATAGCCTCGTGAATTTCGGTCTCTAGGGCTTGTAACTGCTGTAGCTTGGCTTGATAGTTTGCATCTTCTGCCAGTAGCCGATCTTCAAAACTTGTGCCATAGGACTGGAGCGACAACAGCTGTTGCAGCCCCAACAGCTGAGCTTCTACCTGATTGGAACGACGATGGAGATCGCGACTATGGATTTCTAACCGGACAACAGATAGGTTAGTAACGGATTGTTGTTGTGGCTCATTTTTTATTAGCCCCTGAGCCCGAGTCATAAATTGCGAGAATCGGGGCTGGGGGCTGGCCGGTGCCACTTCAGCAACAATGTCGGGGTCAATCTCTAGGTCACCAGTGGCCGCCGCATCAATGGCTTCCCCATCGCCATCGGGCACATCCGATAGGGTTATGGGCAGCTCTCCTACGGCATTGGCCGCCATACCCTGCAAACCGACGGTTAAAATCGCCACCCCCGAGGCCGTTTGCCACCAGGGATGGGACGATCGAGGTGGAGTCCGTCGGTCAGTCGATGCTACAGAGTTAGGCCAAGTGTATTCCATGGGTGATTAGAGAATAGTAAGGAGAAGCACTGATGACGTAAACAGTCAGAACAGTTAATGCTAGTCCACTATCCCAATCGTCATAGTTAAGTCCGGAATTTCCGATCTGTGCCGGGAAGTCTATAAGTTAACTACATGTAGCCTCGATAATCCTACATGTAGTTATGGCAAGCTACTGAAGGCTTTTGGCACGTTGCGCCGCCCATAGATCAGCCATACCCCATAGACGTTCGGCGATTACTCGGCTATTGGGCGTTAGAGGGCCAGCACTCGCTCCCCCATTTGCACCCGCCAGAGGTTGGCATAGATGCCATCACGGGCCAAGAGTGCTTCGTGGGTTCCCCATTCAGCTAGCTGTCCCTGATCCATAACGTAAATGCAGTGGGCATTACGGACAGTTGACAGCCGGTGGGCAATGGCAATGGTGGTGCGATCGCACGTAATTTTTTCCAACGAGCGCTGAATTGCCGCCTCGGTTTCGTTATCCACCGCCGATGTCGCTTCATCTAAGATCAAAATCGGCGGGTCCTTTAGCAAAGCACGGGCAATGGCCAGACGCTGACGCTGCCCGCCAGACAGCTTTTGCCCCCGCTCGCCCACAATGGTGTCATAGCCCTGGGGCAGCTGCTGAATAAACTCATGGGCTTCGGCCAGTTTTGCCGCCTGCTCAATCTCAGTAGGGGTAGCGCTAAAGCTGCCGTAGACAATATTTTCAGCTACGGTGCCGTGGAATAAAAACACATCCTGACTCACCAACCCAATGGCCCGGCGCAGATCGTCAAGATGCAGCTGCCGCAGGTCATGACCGTCGAGGGTGATGTGGCCATCGCTAATTTCATAAAACCGCAGCAACAGCTTCACCAGGGTGCTGTTACCAGACAGCGTCGCCCCGACAATGGCCGTCGTCTTGCCTGCAGGCACCGTG
>CALBPH010000612.1 GCA_937899365.1 uncultured Leptolyngbya sp. | reverse complement strand
CGCGGCCCAAATCCGTGCCGACTTCCCTGATGACCCCCACTGTCACAACTGCCGCGTTTGGCAAATAGCCCGTGATGTAGAATTAGCCATAACTCCTTAGAATATTGCACTAGACTTTGTTCAGACGTCAGTTGAGGTCATTTTGATGAAAAAGAACCCTATATTCCTTGCAGCAGCGCTATTAATCGGTATTGCTGCCCCCCAAAGAGCCTTGGCTGATGAAGTCTGGTCTTCGGAAGAATATGATGTTGTCTACCAAGATGAGCGTAATAGAACGGCTATTTGGACCTATGGTGACGGTATCGGTACTATCTTCATCGACGGTTTAGCCGGCGTCTATACCGACCGAGGTTCCTATTCTGGCTACTGGGTGCAAGAGTCTTCTTCCTTACGTTGCGATACTTTTAGGGAAGATGCTAACGGAGAACCTACCTATTATTGGGGACAGTTCGAAATTACGTTTATCGATCCAGATTTTCCTTCGCGTTGGGAAGCGATGATTGGGCGTTGCGATCTTGAGCCAACGATCACGCTAACCGGTACTCCCATTACCCCATTGTTTGAACCTTAGCTTGGAGGGTTTGATGTTTGACATACGCAGTGTCAATTTTGAATCTGCAGAACAATTGCTGTATCTATGGCGTGAAACGTTTAAGCAGGCCTATGAAGAGGTTCATACGCCAGAGAATATTCAAGCCTATTGTGCTAACAACTTTACGTTAGATGCAGCTGTAGAGGTGCTATCTGACGATAAAACAGTTTGCTGTATTGCCTATCAAGATGATCGGCCCTCTGGTTACTACATTGTCAAACATCATAACTGTCCCATAGAGCTAAAACAGAGTGCTTCGGAGCTAAAACAAATATATATTCTGGCGAGTCAGTATGGCTTAGGGGTAGGGCGGGCTGTGTTTAAGCATGCGTCTAGTCTAGTTCAGGATGCTGGCTATGAAGGGATTTGGCTATGTGTTTCAGACATAAACTATCGTGCCCAGTCGTTCTACAAAAAGCTGAATTTTACCCCGGTTGGTCCCGGTCCAGTTTTTGATGTGGGGACAGACAGACTATCGTCAACGGTGATGGTTTACTGGTTGTAGATTTACAGGGTGAGACAAACTAGCTACTGTTTTCTAAAGCTATAGCCTTCAACTGTCATCCTATGATTCCGTGTGCTAATCATAATCTATATGGTATCTTCATGAACTTACTCCTGTCCCCTCCCCTGTTTGAGTGAATGCATAAGCAGTAGTATTCTTCGAGCTCTATCATGAAAGCCCCTGTCATTTTTGGCTCGTTACTAGCGCTAGCTGGAACTGCCACGACCGCCGAAAGTGCAGATGCCGCGATTTCAGACGTGGATATTCCAGACGATCTGAGAGAGGCTATCTGTCTTCAAGATTGGTATGAAGCCATTGAACTATCTGGTCGATTAATTACTTCTTCAGCCATTACTCCGGACTATCGCCAGACACTGCTAGGTTTGCGGCATCAGTTTTATAGCTATGCCAAGGGTGGGCCTAAACCTGATGAGATTGTCGATTGCAAAAAAACTCAGACAGAACCCTTAAGTACTAAAGTCAACGCCTATCAGGGACCCACGCCTCGATTTTCGAGTAACAATATTTCCTATGCCCTAGACCGCTATTGCCAATATGGTAAGCCTAGTCAGTACATGCAAAACTTAGGATATACATGCAGTGATGGATTCGTTGCATCAGCGACACCCGTTTCAACGGCTCGAGCTAACATCCTAGATAACATCTGGACCATTGGTGCCCGTGTGGAGGGCAATACTGTCAAAGGTACTGTATTAAATAACGGTCAGGTTTCTGTTGAGAATGCTACTGTGACCATCCGTTCTCAGCAGGATGATCAATCAGAGGTGGTTAAAACTGTTGCCATAGACACTATCAAAGCGTGGGATGAAACTGACTTTGTGGCGACGTTTAACCATACTCCAGGTAATTGGACGATTGAAGGGATCCAAGTGAATTAGCAGATATTTCTGCTTTATGGGAGAGATCTGGATCTGTCGTGGCAACTATAGCTTTCAGCGCTCACATATGGCCTGAACTATGTGAGCCAAGCTGTAGGTATTCTCATGTTTCCAGATTCTCTTCTAAAATGCTATGGCACAGATTTATAAATTCATTCTTTGCTTCTTTGGCTACCTCTTCTACGCTCCATTGAGTTTTTATGAGCGGATGACCGCCCAGCTTACACACCAGGCCAGCCCAAGTCCTAGTCGTCCATTCAGATCT
>CALBPH010000611.1 GCA_937899365.1 uncultured Leptolyngbya sp. | reverse complement strand
GATCGCACATAGTTAGCTAAACGGTCGGTATCCTCAATGCGGATCTCCTCTAAGCTGCCTTCTATAATTTGCAGCTTGACAATGCCATCCGTAATCGGCTGATTGGGCAAAACCGCCCGTGAGGTAATGTATCCCTCATTAAGATATAGCTGGGTAATGGAGTCTGCGGCCTGCCGGAGCTGATCAATCCCCAAGGACTGGCCGACAAAGGGAGCCAGTACCGCATCAAAATCTGAGGTCTCAAAAACGCTACTGCCCAACACATCAAACTCTTGTACCGTCACCGTAGGCCCTGTTTCTGGAGTGGGGTCAGCTGACTCGGTAGGTGGCGCGGGCGTCGTTGGCAGCACCGGGTCAGGGGTGGGTTCAGGCTCAGGTAGGGGCTCTGGAAAGCTATCAGCCGGTGGTGGAGCCGCCGGCACCTGACTCAGGGTAGTCCCCGACTGGCGACAGCCTAGACAACCAATGTCCTCGGGGTGAGTTGTCGCAGGCAGCAGTACGCCATCGGCTTGCTCACTTTCTTCTAACGAGGCGGTCCGAGCAGTCTCTGCCGGTGAGGGGGCAACGATCCGAGAGCTGACGGACGCTTCGAGCACAGGTGCACTCACCGTCTCAATAGATGTTGATGGGGCAGTGGCTACTAATTTTGGGGTGGGTAGCTCGTTGAACAAAGCGTCATTTGCGTCTGCAGATGCCCCTGTTCCAATACCAATAACGGTGCTTAGCAACACAAGAACTGTCAGTTTCTGTGACATGGATCTCCTCTTTTCTCCACCAGATTGCGCTATTACCGGCTACCCGACTAAAAACGCCTATTTGCAAGACCTAATTTACCCGTGCTGACTGTATCACAGCCAACGATGTCGCCAGAGCGCTGCTAAGACTGTCTTAAGACAGTCTTAGATCGGCCATCTGCCAGGTTAGTTAGGACCATGGGTATCTCTAAACACCTGATCTAAACGCCCTAAAGGACAACGGCTGACCTGCGCAGCCTCTCTTTGCAGATATGCATCCGTCGACGGCCATACAACCTATTCCCTACCAGGATTTACGCAGATTTCCGGTAACTTTTAGCCCATTGATATCAGCTGATATCAATACCTGTTGATTAGAATGCCCAGCTAACTGTATTTCCTGACGGAGCAGCGGTCATGCTGGCGCCCACTAGCGCCAAATCGCATCCGCAACCCGGGCCACATCCACCATGGCCGTACTGTGTACCCGCAAAATATCAGCCCCCCCAGCAATGGCTGCCGCACAGGCTGCCGCCGTACCCCATTCTCGCTGCTGGGGGTCGGGCTGGTCCAAAATCCAGCCAATAAAGCTTTTGCGAGAGGCCCCCACCAACAGAGGACAGCCCAGCTCTGCCAACTCCGAGAGTCGTCGCAAAATGTCTAAGTTTTGGGGATAGGTTTTAGCAAAGCCAATGCCGGGGTCAATACATATATTTTGCATGGGCACTCCCACCGCCAGGGCCTGGTCAATTTGCTTCCGTAGCGACGCTGACATCTCACCGAGCAGGTCGTCATAGTCAGTCATTTGCTGCATGGTTTCTGGCGTGCCCCGCAGATGCATCAGAATAATGGGCACCTCTGTTTCGGCCGCAACCTTAAGCATGTCGGGCTCGTAGGTCGCCCCTGAAATATCATTAATGATGTCGGCCCCCGCTTCGATGGCGGCACGGGCAACGGTGGTGCGGGTGGTGTCTACCGAAATCACGGCCTGCTTAAGCGCATCGGTCTGGCGAATCGCCTCTATGACCGGCACAACTCGGTTGAGCTCTTCCCCCAGGGAAATCTGCTCGGCTCCTGGGCGAGTGGACTGGCCGCCAATGTCCAAAATATCGATATTGGCCTCTATTAACGTGTGGGCCTGTCGTAGTGCGGCCTCCAAAGTATTAAACTGGCCACCGTCACTAAAGCTATCGGGGGTAACGTTGATCACCCCCATGAGGTACGTGCGTTCACCCCAGTTAAACTGATGGCCACGAATATTCCAGGGTTGTCGGCTAGCGGCCTCTACTTTGCCTTCGGCCATAAACAGCCGGGCCAGCCGATCATAGGTGCCAGGACCAATGTACTCTGGGTGGGCGCGCAGCTTGCTGTACATCCACACCAGGTTTTTATCGTCAAAAATGCGAATGTCAATAAACCAGCTTTTAAGCTGAGGTCTTAGACCATTGGCGGTTTCTAGCGCGTCGGTCCATCGTTCAAATTCCTGCTTAAAACCGCGGGTTATCACCGTAAAGGTCATGGCTACTCAGACTACTCAAAAACAAGGGGCTCAAACCACCACCCACACTGCTAAGGTGGCGGACTTTATCTATAGTCCGCCAGTGGCGGCCCAGGGGGCAACGCGAATTTTAGTAAAGCCCAATTTGGGTTATCCCAAAGGCCCACCGGTAACCGTGGGTATGTCGGTCCTCTCTAGGGTGCTGAGGGGGCTGCGCCTGGCGGCGCC
>CALBPH010000610.1 GCA_937899365.1 uncultured Leptolyngbya sp. | reverse complement strand
GTGTCTTCGGTGAGCTGCCAAATTTCTCGATAGACTTTGCCATCCACATAGATTTCAGCATCTAACGTTTCATCTAATTTGCTAGACGCTGTTTTCATAATCAAACAAGGTTCAAACTTGTTATAGGGAGACTTGGACGCCATTGGCTGAGAGTCATTGACCACACCAACGTGCTGTAGTTTAAACCCTTTGCGGGGAGCCTTTAGCAGTAACCAATAGGGATACTCAAAGGAGATATTCTCGTACACCATGCCAACGTTGCCACAGCTTTGATTGTTTATCTCACCGGCAGCATTAGTATAGATTTTCTCTAGGGAGGGTTGGGTTGTAAAGTACTGCGCCGGACGAGGATTGGTGAGAATAGTATTCTCTCCGGTGAGGGGGCGGATTTGGTTGTTAAACACCCATTGAAATGACAGAAGTACTAAACCTATGGTTAAAACATTAACAACTCTGCGGTTTAATGAGTTGCCGATGACGGTGCCCACCAGGGCGGCAAAGAGAATGAAAATGGGGAGATGTAACCGACAGCGAGGGGTGGACCAGGTGAGCAGCTGACAAAAGAGCAGAAACGCACCGGTGCTGGCTAGCCAGTAAAAAAATAATCGTCGTCGCTGTTGAAGCCGACCGTTGATGAGTAGTAACCCGGTTGCGATAAAGATAATGACTAAATGCAGCGGGTTGCCGGCTTTGTCTTCGTTAAATGAAAGACCGGGGACATAAAACCGAGGATCTTTGGCACTGGTGGTTAGCGGATCGCTGACATCTACCCCCATGACGTCGTGCAGGATTGTAATCACCTTTTCGACGATGCCGGTGATGGGGGTAATGACCCCTTCTAGGTGTAGGTTTCTGACAATATCGGCATGGAGGGCCAGGTTTCTAACGACGTTGGAAATCAGGTACTTAATCCCAAAGGCCGCTCCGGTTTCATCCCCTGGAGAGCCCAGGGGGGACCCAAATAGACCAAAATTACGCAGGTAGTGTCCGGCATTGATGGCGATGACGATGGCCATAATCCCCACCATGGGTTTTACCATCTGCAAGCCTAGCAGCTTGATGCCCCACAGCAGCAGCCAGAGGCAAAATGGATAGGCGTAGATATAGGCGGTGCCCTTAGTTAAAATTGCCAGACCCAGGCTAGCGCCCAGACAGACCACGGGTAGGGGTCTGATGCCCTGACGCATGGTGACCAGGGCAAAGTAAACAAAGCACACCATCCACAGGGCAACAACATGGTCGTTGTTGGTGCTAGAGCCTTGTAAAACCGCCATGGGCATGGTGGCTGCAAATATACCGGCTAAAATTTGACCGTTGCGACGGGCCCCTAGCTCTTTGGCGATGAGGGATGTGCCAAACATACTGCCGAGCATGCTGACCCATTGAACGGAGCCGCTAAAGCGATCGCTGTGGCTGAGGATTTGGAGATGTGCGATCGCAAACTCAGACCAAGGGTTTTGATATAGCTGGAAAATATTGTGGCTGGGATAGTGGGCCACACTACCATTCTGAATCCAGTGCATGACCCGACTGAGGTGATACTCCATGGAGTCAGAATGATTGGGGGCGGCGATTACAGCTGTAGCACCGATGGCGAGCAAGGCCAGGGTGAGCAGCACCGGCGATAGCTTTAGAGTCGCCGGCAGGTCGATAAATGCATTGGGGCTAAACCAATGCTGAGGGGCGGCTTTGAGCAACCTGGGGCCGTAGGCCGGCCAGAGGAAAAAAGCCAGACCTGCGGTAACTGCCAGCCAGGCCAGTGTGAGAAGTATGGCGTTTACCCCCCCTACCAGGCTGAGGACTTCGGTAAACACGGTGACGATCAGCGCCCAGGCCATCAAGGCGGCCAAGAGGGCTTCTCGTCGGTAGTGAAAAAGCTTTGAACCGATAAGTACCAGCAGAATAAGACTAGCTATAGGTAGAATGACGGCCATTTTTCAATTAAAAATTAATAAGGATAAATGGAGCATTTGCCATTGCTGATTTAGGGAATACACCGAACGGGGGTAGTCAATCAGACTTCCTTAGATAGCAACATCTTGAGGAGCGGCAACGGCAACTTGTTAATAAGGGGGGCCGAGCCTTGGTCGGCAGCGGCTAATATGGCAAGCAAATATGAGCAGTATTATCCCACATTGGGTTTGGCGGGCAGGCTCCTGATGGTTGACTACTGTTTACTGTGGGGGCAAGGCACCGTCATTATGCTACCCACAGAAACCTGCGACAGCGTTAGCCCCTAGAACACCCGCTCTAATTCTTGCCCGTCAACCGAAATTTCTGCTGCCGCTGTTGAAGGAAAACTCCATAGGCGAGTATTTGCGGTGAGTCCCGACTGATGGGGGGATCTCGTAAACTTTTATTGAAAGTTGATTGGTTTTGCTGGTACCGATCGGTCTTGCCATCGTCTTAAGGGTCGCTTGTGGCTGCCAGTAAGAGCAAAATTTTGAACGCTGTTTAGACTAT
>CALBPH010000609.1 GCA_937899365.1 uncultured Leptolyngbya sp. | reverse complement strand
GGGGCATTGCATGCAATGCCCCTACTGATATCGTCTTTCCCTGGACCTTTATTTTCGTACAGCCCCCTAACCACCTTCACCGTCGGCCTGATGATTGGTTTCAGTCGCCATGGAAAGACTGATTTTTTCTGACATTTGCATAATCTGCCTCATTTGCTCCTGAGTTACCCATAACGCGTATCCCTGAGGCTATATGTATTCATATTGCAGCCTTAGGGACATGCGGAAATAAGGGATGAATGATTAAATCGCGCCCTAATCCCTCGTAATCCTAGGAGATAACATCAATGACTGCTCAATGGCGACGTAAACTTGGTATTGGTCTGATGATTGCCACCGCTAGCTGTGCTGCTTTTGTCGGTCAAGGACAGGCCCAATCAAACCCAGGTTTTTCCTTTACCCTAAACTTTGAAAACGGCAGCCTGCAAGGATGGGAACAAACCGGTACCGCCTTTGCCAACCAGCCTACCCTAGGCGACAACCCCACTGCCCGCCAGCGAGGTCAGGCCTCCCAGCACCAGGGCCAATACTGGATTGGCGGTTACGAAAATTATCAGGGTCGTCCGGGGCAACGGCCAGGCGCAACCCAAGGAGACCGTCCCCAGGGAACATTGTCGTCCGGTCAGTTTTCCATTCCCACGGGCACATTGAGCTTTCTTGTCGGAGGGGGTAGCAGCCCCCAAACCCGTGTGGAACTGTTGGTAAATGGTCAGCCCCAGTTAATGGCATCTGGAGAGAATACTGAAACCATGCGGCGCGTCACCTGGGACTTAACCCCCTATGCGGGCGGTGTGGGTGTCATTCGGATTGTGGACGAAGCATCCGGCGGCTGGGGACACATCAATGTGGACGATTTTCGCTTTAGCCAGGGAGTAACCCAAGCCCCCCAAGCGGCCCAAGACTTGACTGGACAGTGGCGCGCCAATGATGGCGGTACTTATTACATCAATCAGATTGGTAACACTGTGTGGTGGTACGGCGAAAGCGGTGACGGTGGCGCCACCTGGACCAACGTTTTCCATGGCACAATTCAAGGTAATCGAGTTGTTGGCGAATGGTCGGATGTACCCAAGGGACGGATTGACAGCTCCGGTGAGATGGAATTGCAAATTGACTCTGCTGGTCAACTAAGGGCAACCCGTAAGACCGGTGGATTTGGCGGTAGCGTCTGGACAAGATAATCGCACGCACTAAGGTTGACGGAAAGGCATGGTCCATGGGGCCAGTCCAGTAAAGTGCCACCCATGGTGAATATCTCCCTAAGTTTGAGTATTGTTCTCTGAACTATTGAGAGACTTAGGGAGACCTTTTTAGGCACTTGTTGCCGTTGCTGATTTAGAGAATGAATCGATCGATGAGATATGCCATAGTATAGTATCTTGGAGATAAATATCTCACCAAGGAAATCATACCGAGGCTCAGCAACGGCCACTTGTTAGTCCCTAGGCCACTCTTATCTTTCTAGTCAAAATCGCCATCACCTCATTGGGTCGTCCGGTAGAGATGGGTTTACTCCAATCGTTGGGCTCAGCGTAGTGCTTGCTGTGCAGATCCTGGATGGTTAGCTGCACACCAGTCAGGGTACCAAAGATCAGATGGCGGATGGTTTCGAACTGATGCTCGGGCAAGCTTTCTGGAGCAGGCGGAACAGTCGGTAGAGCTGTTGGCACAGCCCTACTCTGGGTTGGATCGGTCAACATACGTTTTGGTCTCCGAAATGAAAGTGGTTAAAACCTACG
This sequence comes from uncultured Leptolyngbya sp., assembly GCA_937899365.1. Classification (GTDB taxonomy): domain Bacteria; phylum Cyanobacteriota; class Cyanobacteriia; order Phormidesmidales; family Phormidesmidaceae; genus Leptothoe. The sequence continues at coordinate 4,577 of CALBPH010000609.1, read as the reverse complement.
TCAGGAGTACGCCTGATCGCATGGATTTATTTTGACCGCTAACCGGACTTAAGTCCATAAAATATAGTCAAATATTCCTGAGACTTGTAGTAACAACTATTGTTGTTTTGTTGGCGGCACAGGAAACTCTGTTTGTTTGGCGATGAGTTCAAGAAATTTTGTGGTAGAGCGATCGGGATCGTAGACGCCATTCTCCCATTCGCTAACGGTTTGACGACGGACGCCGAGTTCTTGGGCAAATTTGGCTTGGGTCAGGCTCATATGCTTGCGTAGGGCTTTAATGGCCCCCTGTTGCCAAACAACGGTGTTGTCTTTTTTCTGAATATTGTACTGTGCCTGAAATTTATGGAAGGTAACAGTTTTCTGGGTTAGATCAACGGTCTTGATATGGTAGCCTGCGCTGACCCAGGCTTTGGCCTGGAGGGCACTGTCACTGTCACGGTTGCTCCACCAGTTCTTCTTTTTAAATGCTGAGGCGGGCAGTGAGTTATGCAGCAGCGCCTCAATTTTTTCAAATGTGAGCGTTGTTTCGTCTCCATTGCATGTCTGCAAGTGTTCAAACAGCGGATAGTATTTGCTACCAGGTTTGATACTCATTGCGTCGGTCGGCCCTTATGCTAGCTGCCGCTTAATCAAATCGGCAAAGACACCTGGTTGTTTAGCAAGCTCATCAAAGTTGCCAACTTGCACCACACGACCGGCCCTAATTACATAGATGCGATCGGCGTTACGAATAGTACTCAGCCGATGGGCCACAACCACACGGGTAACATTGAGCCGATCCAGGCTGTCGCTAACAATTGCCTGGGTTTTATTGTCTAAAGCACTGGTGGCTTCATCCAACAGCAAGAGTTTTGGGTTGAGCGCTAATGCCCTTGCAATAATCAACCGCTGACGCTGGCCGCCAGACAGATTGCCGCCCCCTTCGCTGACCACGGTGTGTAGCTGCATCGGAAAGTTGCGTACATCCTCGGCAAAACCAGACATTTCCGCCGCTCGCCAGGCATCGTCCTGGGTAATTAGGGCCCCACCTGAGATGTTTTCAAAAATTGACCCGGCGCTAATATGGCCATTTTGCAACACCACCCCCAGCTGTCGACGCACGGCGGTTAAATTTAAACCCGCCATGTCTCGACCATCAAAGTAAACGGTCCCTGACTGGGGTTTTTCAAAGCCCAACAGCAGTCGTAACACCGTTGATTTACCTGAGCCTGACGGTCCGACTAAGGCAATAAACTCGCCAGGTTTAGCCTCTACTTTGACATCATTTAAAATCAGCGGTCAGTCGTCGCGGTAGCGAAAGGTCACATGTCCTCATTTAAAATCCGCCGGCCGGCGTCCCCGTTTCTGTATGGCACATGATCGACACAAAAGGCTCCCGATAGCTGGCCTGGGTCATTTTTTTCGATGGTGACTTCGGGGGGGGCTGCGAGGATGGGTTGCGATCGCATCCACAACGGAATCACATCCATCACATCAATCATCGTCAAACTCAAATTAGTAATACCGCCAATAAAAATAGCAAAGGCCGCATTAAACGCCAGAAACTTACCTGTCGATAGACTAAACGGTCCCACCAACGTACTAGCCACCCAAAATAGGGCAATCGTTGTCACCGTCGGAATCACCGAATTAAATACACTTACCGAATCCTCTAACTGCTGGGTGCTCAGCTCTATCTGCAACAGCTGACGATACTTGTTACCCCACTGGGCAAATGCCCTCGACTCCGCCCCCGCAATCCGCAACTTTGACACCCCATTAATCAGCTGCACCATCAAACCATAGAGTTCTCCTCGAATCTCCAACATAGGCCGTTGTTTCTTTAGTAATAACGCCCCAGAGGTAATGGTAACCACCATAATTAACAACGCCACCGCCAGGGCCAAAGCCGCCAGCTTACCGCTGTAATAAAACAACAGCCCCAGGTTCAACAACGCAAATGTCCCTGACAAAATTGCATCTAACGCCGAGCCGCTCAGCAACCGACGAATTGACGTAATGCTCGATACCCGCGATAGCAAATCTCCCGTGGCATAGTCCCTAAAAAACGACGTGCGCAGCTTAAGCAATCGATCCCACACCGCCGCCTGGAGGGCCACATCAGAGCCTGTTTCTAGCCGCATGGTGGTAATCGCCTGCACCAGCTGAAAACTGGCCCGCCCAATCGCCACCGCCACCAGGGCCAGACCAATTTGAAACAGCAACCCAGAACTCCCAAACGGAATCGCATCATCCACCAAGACCGCCGTCATCTGGGGGAGGACCATACCCAACAGAGTCACAACTACCCCCGCCAGCCCCACCACCGTCAGGTCTCGCCGCCGCCCTTGAAAGGCAAATTTAAGCAAATCCCAGGCGGTTAGATGGCCCTCGGGCAACGGTCGATAGAACATAAACGCCACCGGTTCCACCGTTTTCGCCACAGCTTCATTGACCGCTACGCGTTTACCGCTGGCATCTAATAGCTCATAGTGGGTCTGGCGTACGGGTATTAGGGCCACCGGCTGACGCCCCTCCTGGGTATAGGCGACTAGGGGCCCCGCATCCTGTCGCCACCAGCGCCCCCGCAGCAATACCTGTCGCAGTCGTAACTGAGACGATCTGGCAATAGCCTCTAGCGGCTCTTTAACCTGCTGTGCTTGTTCAGATTCTGCCGGTGGCTCAATTTTCACCCCCAACGCATGACCCACGGCCCCCGCAATTCTCAACAGCGGTGTTTCCGCCAGTAAATAGTCTCCTGCACTGGGCTGCAAGACCGATACCAGCCCCTGCAGCGTCGTTTGAGTCACCTCTTGGTTTAGCTGTTGACGGGCCGTAAACTGTTGTTCACCCCGCTGGCGATCGGTTTGCCACCCCGCTTCGATTACCTCCAACGCATACTGATGAAAGAGATTTAAACCCTGCATGAATTCTTTGTAAGAACTCTTTGAGCAAAGCTGGTCAGCCGATACCACCTCTAAATCCACTGACTGCTCTTGGGCCTGTAACCAAGTCGTCCGTGAAATGGGAAACAACGGATAAGACGGCTCTAGCACAAACTGCGATGTATCTAGCCAATACGCCTGATTTGTCTTGGGTTTTACCCACATCATCGCTGCCTTGGGACTGTAGCTGCCAGCCGGCTCAAGACTCACGGTTCCAACAGCCTCAGAAACCTCCGCAATTGACCTTCCAGGAAATCCCTTTACCTGGGTCAGCCCCCCTACCCAGCGCTCAACCTGCCTGAGCAACGGAATTGTTACATGGCCACAAATCCCTCCGTCTCCATTAGCATCCGCCTCCTTAGCAATGGGCTCAATCTCACTCGCCTCAAAGGCCACCGCCACCAATGCTAAGTCACAGGATCGCGCTTCCGTCTCAATGATCAAATCCCCCACATCCACGGTCCACAGATAGCGGCGTTCGCCCACAGCTGCACCATTCTTCCAGCCCACGGCAAAAATACCAAGGCGACCGGATTTGACTTGCCACAGTCCCGAGGCCAAAAGGGGAAAGACATCATTACTACTAATGGTCTGAATACCAGACGCGTTAGACGTGCTTTGTGAATCTGCAAGAACCATGGGATTTAATCCGGTGTCTTAGAAGATAGTGTCTAAAAAGAATTTGTTTAATACCCCATAGGAAGAGGTATCTAAAAGCGTCGGGAGTTAGCGCTAAAGGGCTAACCCACCTAGGCCACCGCCAATGCTGTCCCCGAACTCCGAATCAAATCCCCATAATGTCCGGCCATTTGCCAAAGTTCGTCGTGATTTCCCCGCTGCACCACCTTGCCGCGATCTAACACAATAATCTCATCTGCATCTCGAATTGTACTTAACCGATGCGCCACAATAATGCACGTACACCCTCGCCGCCGCAGATTCTGATCAATAATCTTCTCAGTCTCCGTATCCAAGGCACTGGTCGCCTCATCCATAATCAAAATTGATGGGTTATTCACCAGGGCTCGGGCAATTTCCAGTCGCTGTCGCTGACCACCGCTGAGGTTCTGTCCCCCCTCTAACAGGGTGGCATCATAGCCATAGGGCATTGCCAAAACCGCTTCTTCAATAGCGGCATCTCGACAGGCCTGCTTTAAATCTTCGTCGGGCACCGTGTCATCCCACAGGGTGAGGTTATCGCGCACGCTGCCAGCAAACAACAGAATATCTTGCTCCACCATGGCAATGGAGTTGGTTAAGGTGGCCTGGGAAGTCTCTTGTCGGGGGCGACCATCAAAACAGACATCCCCACTTCTTGGCTGATACAGTCCGGCGATTACCCGAGCCAGCGTAGATTTGCCCGAGCCGCTACCGCCTACTAGCGCAATCCGCTGCCCCGGTTTAATCGTCAGGTTAAAGTCTTCAATCAAGGGCGGATCTAGTGGACTATAGCCGAAAGAAAGATGATGAATCTCCACGGCCCCCGAAAGCCGATGATTGTTGGCAGCTTCCTCTTCTTCAGAGACATTGTGCTTACAGTGTTGGCAAAAGGCTAAATCTGTTTCATTTTCCAACACGTCATCTAGCCGGTCGAGATTTCCCTGCAGGGTTTGTAGCGTCCCAGCTAACTGTCCCAGGGCATTTGCCGGG
>CALBPH010000608.1 GCA_937899365.1 uncultured Leptolyngbya sp. | reverse complement strand
TCCATTGGTTTCGGGTAGATAGCATCCCTTTACACGACGTTTCCCACACTTCTTTAGTTCACGACCCCCCTTTTTTATGGACTATCTAGTTCTCAACTGTAGATATCCTAATTCTTTCAATTGGCTGACGGGTAAATTAACCGTAAACAATCTCAGATTTCTAATAAAGAAGTGGAAAAATAAGTTGCTGATCTACGTATATAGCAGCTCCATCGTATCAATTAGAGAATACTCCACTGACTAAAAACCGAGCTGAGTCGTATTAAGACCCAGCTCGGTTTTGTCATTGCTAATTTAGAGAAAGACTTCGTCGTTTGCTATCGTTTCGACTGAGATAACCCTTACGACATCAACAATCTGGAGTCTATATGGGCCCAAGCCGCAAAGTATCCCCCCTTTATTTCCTTAGACTCCCGGGCAGAGAGCTCCAGATAGCTTAGATCTCTGATGCTGCTAGCGGTACGCCTGGGGGTAGCCGATCGATGCGATCGCAAATTCCTAGCCTGCCCACCTTTTGACGGAGCACAAGCGGGAAACCCATTTTCTTTGATCAATCGATTAAGCGTACGATAGGGAATGTAATGCCCCGGTTCATAGCCAGCATTTTTAAGGATTAGGACACAGGCCCAAGAATATTTACCATTTAAAATGGCATCAACGATGAGTGAAAACTCTTCTTCACCCATGGATGATTTCATTTTTTCTGCATTAAATACCATGATGTTATTGTCCGTTTATAATATGTGTTGCCCTGATTAAAGGGCGAGTTTATATCTGTCTGGGCTTTGAAAAGCTACTTTAAACGTTGAGGGAATTTTTTCTCAGCTGTCGAATAGGATCAAGCAGAAAGTCTATAATGCGACGTTTTTTAATCACAATCTCGGCACTGGCCGTATGCACAGATTTGAGAGACACTGCATGTTGTTCGTGAATAACATGATCGCGCTCGAGGGCAATTTCGACTTCGTATACAGCCCCCATCTGCTCATCTGACTTTGAATCCGGTGAGATTGATAGGACCTTGCCTGGAACAACTCCATATTGTTGAAAAGGAAAGGCGTCAAACTTTATTTGGACTGGCATATCAGTCTTGACCAATCCAGCTTCCCGGTTGGGTATCAGTGCAGATAGGACCAACGGCGTGTCTGCTGGGGTAATCTCCATCACGGTTTCCCCAGGCTGAGTGACTTCACCAATATTACTAATATTGATCGATGAAACTGTTCCATTGACCGGAGCATAGAGAAACATCTGATCTAAATGCACTTGAGCTGTCTCTAGCAGCGTGTCGGTTTCAGTCACCTTGGCTTCCAGGTCATCGGCCTCAAGCCGTAGTCGTTTGATTTTTTCTTGGGTTTCTAGCTCCTGCCTGATGGATTCCGCTCGTCTGAGATCTAGCTGGGCCTCTATCTGTTTTGAGTGAGCCAGGGCTTGTTGGACCTGTCCCTGCTGCTCAGTCATAATCCGATGGCGATCCCGCACAGTTTGTTCTAAGTCAAATATATATTCTGTCGAAATTGCCCCTTCCTCAAGTAGCGATCGCAACCGTTCTAAACGAGACTCATTGGCTTCCAGGTCAGTGCTCAGCTGAGTGACTAAAGTCTCATGGGTACTGACATTGGCTTGAGATTCAACCATGGCCGCTTCTTGGGTTTGCATCTCGGCGTTAGCGATGGCGCGCTGGGCATCGGCTTCATAGCGGGTCTGAGCGAGCAGCGTCTGCGTTTGCCGGAGCTGACTTGTCAGTGCGGTCAGGTTGTTAGATAGTCGGTCAACCTCTGATGTCAATACATCGGTGTTTAGCTCTACCAGTGTTTCCCCTGCTAAAATGTCGTCGCCTTCGGTGACCAACAGCTTAGCCACTTCACCAGCAGCCACGGGTTGGACCTTATAGGTGTCCCCTTCTGGAACCAGCTGACCCTTTGCCTGGCTGACGTCTTGCATGGTGCCAAACCAGGCCCAGGTGCCAAACATACAAGCAAACAAAAAGCCCACCAAGATCATGTATCGGGGCAGCGCGGCAGGGGGATGGTCAAGGGTGGTTTGTAGCGCCTCGCTCCAGTTAGATGCCGCCGCTGGCGCGTTGGTTATAGTGCTAGGGGAAATCGGCTGAGACCGTTGGGTCTCAGGAACATCGGCGTTAGGCGATTGCGTTAAAGTTGAGTGACTTACCATGCCAGCACTCCATCTACAGATCAAGTTGTTGTTGGGCAAGATGATGATATAGGCCATCGGCGGCCATTAACTCTGAGTGGGTTCCCTGTTCTAGCAGCACACCGTGGTCTAAGACCAAGATGCGATCTGCGTTACGCACCGTGGACAGCCGATGGGCAATGATAAAGGTGGTGCGATCGCGACTTATTTGGGCTAAATTTTGTTGAAATCGACGCTCAGACTCGGTGTCTAAAGCGCTGGTGGCTTCGTCCAATATTAAAATTCGAGGCTCACCCAATAGGGCCCTGGCAATGGCAATGCGCTGCCGCTGCCCACCAGATAGGGTAGAGCCCTGCTCACCCACCTTAGTGTAGTAACCCAGGGCAAGAGATTGAATAAAGGCATGGGCCTCAGCGAGCTTGGCCGCTTTAACCGCCTGTTCTAAACTAAATTCCTGGCGGAATAGGGTAATGTTGTCTAGAATTGTGCCAGAAAACAAAAAACATTCCTGGGGCACAACCCCTAGCTGAGTCCGCAGGGACTGGGGAGACACCCGTCTGATATCGTGATCATCAATCAGAACCCGTCCTTGGCTCGGATGGTAAAGGCCTTCTAATAGCTTTACTAACGTTGTCTAACCCGAACCACTGCGACCGACAATGGCAATAGATTGGCCAGGTTCTATCTGAAAATCTAAATTCTGTAGCGTATTTCTCTCTTCATCGGCGCTATATTTAAACGTGACATTATCAAATGTGACAGCCCCTTTAATGGCTGGCAAAACTAAAAGAGGATGCTGTGGTGATTCCTCAGGATCAGCCTCAAACACATCATTCAGTCGTTCGACGGAGATCAGGACTTCTTGCAGTTCATCCCATAAATTTGCCATCGATAGGACTGGGCTAATGACGTAGCCAATCATCATATTAAAAGCAACCAGTTGACCAATGGTGAGCTGATCCTGAATCACCATGTAAGCCCCCACCCAAAGTAGAACAACTCCCCCAATAGAGTTGATCACACCGTTGAGTGCTCCCAGGCCAATGGAAAACTTTTGCCCTTTAAAAGAGACATTGGTCAACCGGGTAGCCCGATCTTCCCAAAGCCACCGCACTTCTCGTTCAGTGGCGGTTGACTTCACCGTGGCAATTCCATGCATCATTTCCACCAAAGAAGAATTCTGATCGGCAGCTTCTTTAAAGATCTCCCTGGAAATTTTACGCAGGAACGGTGTGGAACCCAAGGTTAAAATCACGATGGGTGGAATTAGCCCCAGAACCAGCAAGGTCAGCTGCCAGTTGTAGTAGAGCATGAGTCCAAGATACACAACACCCGTCAACAAATTGAGCCAAGCTAATACAATTTGACCAATCAAAAAGCGAGCGATCTTGGAGTTTTCCTGGACTCTGGTGAGGATGTCGCCCACACGTCGTGATTCGAAGAAGGTTAGGGGCAAATTAACTGCATGGCTAATAAAGCCAGTCACCAGGGTCAAATTTAAGCGATTTGAAAAATAGCCCAACAGATATGATTGGGCCGATGACATACAGATTTTCCACAGACCAAATAAGAGCATTCCCACCGCCACCACATTCAGCATGCTGGCGCTTTTTTGCACCATCACCTGGTCCATGATGATTTGGGTAAATAAAGGTGAGAATAAGCCAAATATTTGAATCAAAAAAGACACCACGATGATTTGAAAAATCAGCGATCGGTAGGGCACTAGCGCATGGACATATCTCCAGAGCGATGTCTTTTGTTTTATCTCTGTCTCACGAAAACGTTGGGTCGGGTCCAACAGCAAAGCATAGCCTGTCCATCGAATGGCAAACTCTTGACTAGACACTGTTTTCACCCCCATTGCCGGATCGGCAATGGTTGCTTTATCACCCTGGATTGCATACACCACAACAAAGTGATTACCTTCCCAATGGGCAATCCAAGGGTTTGTCTGCCCAACCATGCGACCCAAGCTAGCCCTGACCGGTCGAGCATGGAATCCTAAACTTTCTGCCGCATTGGCCAGCCCCTTGAGCGAGGTGCCCGAGACACCTACATTGGCTCGCTCTCGCAGGGCATGGATGGGAAATCGTTTTCCCCAGTAACGAGCCAGCATGGCTAAGCAGGCGGCCCCACAATCAGACGAACTCTGTTGTTCTATCCAGGGATAATGATGCACCCAGTCAAGCAACTGACGCTTAACGGGCTTTGGTAAAATTAGGCATGTTCCCCCATCTTTCCCGTCACTGTGGGCATCTTCTGGAGGTGTGTGAGGGGTGGGTGGCTCAGATAGATGATTAGACCGATGATTGAAGCCAGCGGTATTGTGCTGGGCGCTACGTGCTAAATTCTGAGCCCCATCGGAGGCAAGCTCCCCTAGCTCGGGCAACAGTGCTTTTGAAATTTCCCAGGTGTTCTTAGGCAGGCAGTAAACTTGTAGGTGAGTCCGGGCAATCCATTCAGCGGGTGGTGTGTGAGGGTAGCCCCAACTGCTGCCGATTGCCAGAGGCTGATGCAAATTCTGGCCGAGGTCAACTTCTCCCCATTTTAGCCAAAAGCGTCCATCGGTTTCAGAAGCTATTGAATAGATATGGGTATCGGCTTCAATCCACATCTCCTCCAGGTAAGCAACCCATGGTCGCAATTTGTGGGCCGGCACCGAGCCCAAGGAGGTCAATGTTCTAAAGAAGATTAGCCGCTCTCGCTGTTGCGCCTCTTGAGTCCACTGCTGTCTCAGGGGAGTGCAGCCTGCCACTAGGTCATCTATTGCTGATAGAGAGAGCTGAGCAACTTGAACATTGCTAGCAGCAACTGCATGATACGCCAGGGGGTGACGGAGAAAATAACTGTCTAACCCAAAGGTTTCTCCCGCAGAAAGCACCTGCGCCGTAATCGGTTGTGTCTGTTTGTCAGGGGTACAGAGTAGCCGCACCTGTCCTTGACAGATAAAGTACAGATAGTTGTTGACGGTCGCTGACTTAGCGTCTGATTTGCTAAACCGGACACATAAATCAGATAGGTTTACAGATATATTAACAATCTCATCTCCCAACTGATAGTCAATAAAATTAGCGTTAGAGATAAGCGTAGAGAGAATAGTCGTATCTAAGCCAGAAGAAATCCGATGCCAGAGAAGATTGGATATAGTTGTCTGTAAACTATCGGATTTGCTTAAAGATTGACCATTCAGCACCTTGAGTCCTTCATTCATAACCTAAGCTTTGTAAAGGGAACAGCACAGGTATCTTGCCGATGAAGCCTGTTTAAGCAGAGTCATTCAGATTGAAGCAAAAGAATTCAATAATTGCCGTTGCTGATGTAGAAGATGAACCGAGCAGTCTGATCTGCCCATAGGACAGCATCTTGAAGATAAAATCATCTCGAGGATCAGCAACGCCCAATAACTATGGTGAAATAGTTAGCTTAATCACTGTGCTAAAGCAGTTGGGTCGGCAATGGATATCGATAAACCTCAGCCGCGTCCATATATTTCTAATGTACCCTTGGTTAAACAGGCCATAGCCAAGCTCGAGTCTGAGCTTAAGTGATTGAAGTTCGCGCTAATATTGCCTGAGAAAGGCGGATCTGACCTTTCTGTAACCTTTTCTATTCTTTATGATTCTAGAGAGCAAAAGCATTTTCCAATGTTTTGAAAGGGGGCTTGTTAAAGTGTTCTCCAATAAATATTAAAGGAGGTTTTTAAATAAAATGAGAAAATCTGCATGTATTTGGAGTCTGCACTAACTAGTTAGAAAAAACGAATGATCAACTACTCTAAAGAGTCTCACTGGTCTAACTAGTTAGTGTGCACTTCCGAACATCTCATTTATACGATCGAATACTGAATAGTGCAAAGCTGTTTTATAAATCCGTTACAAACTGATATCTGGTATACAAAATCACTTCTACTATTTTGTTTTTATTATTATCCTTACTCAAAAAACACAGGTAAGGATAATAATAAATGAATGGAAATATGCCTATGACATTGTCTTCAATGGATTCTGTCGTACTATCAAAAATAGATATTCCACTAACAACAGGAAAATCTCCACGTAGGTAAGGATGCTTTACCTACGTGGAGATTTAAAGGATGAATAGAATTCCTGTAACCGTGCCAGTTCATTATTGACTAATGTCTTAGTCAATA
>CALBPH010000607.1 GCA_937899365.1 uncultured Leptolyngbya sp. | reverse complement strand
GCCAAGAATGTTTCCAGAATAGACGACTGTGATACGGTTGCTCGGCAATTAAATGCAGAGTTTAATCGCTGGCTCAATTCAGATAGCTTTCGTCCTTTATATGACAAACTACTGGAGCGATTAAATCCTAACGATCATATTCGGATTGTTTTACAAACTGAGCTGCATACGCTCCAACGGTTGCCCTGGCATACTTGGGCTTTGTGCGATCGCTACCCCAAAGCCGAAATTGCCCTGAGTGCCCCCGCCTACGAACGCATTGAACGGCAGACTATGCCTCGCTCCAAGGTTAGGATTTTGGCCATTTTAGGTCATGGTCAGGGGCTGGAGCTACAAACTGACCAGGCATTGTTAAACCAATTACCCCAAGCCGATGTGCAATTTTTAGTCGAACCAAATCGTCAACAGCTAAATGATGTTCTTTGGGATCCGCAGGGGTGGGATATTCTCTTTTTTGCTGGCCATAGTTCTAGTCAAACACAATCGGCAACAGATATCACCGGGAAACTTTATCTCAATCCTAACGACAGTTTAACCGTACCTGAACTGAAACATGGCCTTAGTAAAGCCATTGAGCGTGGATTAAAGATCGCTATTTTCAATTCCTGTGACGGTCTGGGTTTAGCCCATGACCTGGCAGATTTGCAAATTCCTCAGGTACTGGTGATGAGAGAACCAGTACCCGATCAGGTCGCCCATGTGTTTCTCAAATCGTTTTTAACTACATTTTCCCGTCAGGTACCCTTTTATCTTGCAGTCCGAGAAGCCCGAGAAAAGTTACAGGGATTAGAAGACAAATATCCTTGTGCCACTTGGCTACCGATAATTTACCAACACCTGACTGAACAACCACCTACCTGGCCAGCTTTGACCGTTAAGGCCCCCATTACTCAGCAAAGCAACACTGCAAATCATCTCAAGAACATCCCACAACAGCAGGAAAAAATACGGCAACCTGTTCTGAGCTGGAGGTCACTACTTGTTATTGGCATTTTTTCAGTATGCATAACCTTAGGGCTACGCCAGACTGGACTATTCCAGCCTTGGGAATTACGAGGGTTTGATTTTTTAATGCAACGCCGTTCCCATGAACTGCCCGATCCGCGACTGTTAATCATCAAGGTGACCGAAGCAGATATTCAGGCTCAGGATGCGGTTCAAAGACGGGGTTCCCTTTCAGATGATGCGTTATCAGCACTGTTAGAGAAACTAGAACCGATGCAACCCAGTGTGATTGGGTTGGATATCTATCGAGACTTTCCAGTAAGCGAACGTCAGCCACAACTCATCGAGCAGCTGCAGTTACCCAATTTGATCGCGACGTGCCAATCTCGCAATAGCCGTGATGATAGTCCAGGGATTTCCTCACCGCCAGAAGTACCCAACAATCAAGTGGGCTTTAGCGATGTGCTCACCGATGCCGATGGGATTACTCGTCGCCAGTTACTGTCGATAACGCCTGAGCCAGCCTCCCCCTGCCCGGCAAGTTATTCCTTAAACGCCTTAATCGCCCTGAAGTATTTGTCGGCGCAAGGTATGGACATAACCGTTACCCCTGAGGGGCATCTACAGGCAGGTGAGGTGGTCTTTAAGCCATTAGAAACCCATAGTGGAGGGTACCAGCGGATGGATGCTGGGGGACATCAAATTTTGCTGAGCTATCGCCATTTGTCCTCGCCGGATCAAATTGCGGACCAAGTTACCCTCGGCGAGGTGTTAGCGGGTCGTGTGAGTGACGATATTGTGCGCGATCGCATCGTTTTGATTGGTACCACTGCCGTCAGTTTTGGAGACTATTGGTTAACCCCCTACAGCCATGGCCGGAGGGGCCTACAGGAAACGGCAGGAGTTTTTCTACAGGCCCATATGGTGAGTCATCTCCTGAGCACAGTCCTGGATGGACATCCCCTCATTCGAACCTGGCCTGATTGGGCGGAAATTCTATGGATAGTGAGCTGGACGACGCTTGGTGGTGTTGCGATTTATGGTGTTAATATTTGGATGCCTACACAGCCTCAATGGAGACAGCTCCTATTGGTAGGAGTAGTGGCTCAATTTAGTTTATTGGGTCTATGTTGGTTTGGCCTGACACGGCTGGGTTATTGGCTGCCATGGGTATCGGCATCTACTGTAATCGTAATTACGGTAGGAAGTGTAGCGACCTACCGTCGCTTCAAACCAGAAAATCGCTGACCTCATGAAACATTCCAATGGCTAACCCTTGTCGGTTCTTCTGCGGAAACACGACCAATCTGGCTGTAGACAAGACTGGTCATCTAGCACGATTATGAAAAGACTTAACACACTTTTCAACTCAACGTTTGCAGGCAGTTTGCTGGGTGCTGCCTGGCTAGGCCTGGTGCCGCTCCCTAGCTTGGCTCAGCTAACCCAAATTAACACTAATATCGAATTTACCCCTCCCCCTGTAGAAGATCGTGGGCGTCCTCACTCAGGGCGTCGTCAGGGAGCTGCTAGCCGAGGGAGTTGTCAGTTATCAGAACAGCAAACTGGCCTTACGGCCCTCGTGCCAAATACCCAGGTTAAATTAGAGGAAGCTGCAGATAATGCCTACCTGTCTAACTATGAATCAGTTTTGAGTTTGACAACAGAAGCCTTGCCTGATTTCTGGTTCTACGTTCCCTACTCCTCTGAGGATATAAAAGAATTTGAGTTTGTTTTACAAGATGAAAGCGGAAATGAAGTCTATCAGGAGACATTTATTTCCCATCATGAAACCCCAGGCATCGTCCAGATTACTCTCCCCGAAACGCTATCCCCTTTGAGATTGGATGCCACATATCAATGGTTCTTTTTAACTCACTGTGAATCTGGTGCAACAGCCCTATCACCTGAGGTGGGAGGATGGATCCGACGGGTTGAGTTGGCATCTAATTTACAAACACAGCTTGATAATGCCACAGCTTTGGAAATGGCTTCCATTTATGCATCGAATGGTATTTGGCAGAATGCCATCACTGTTTTAGGAGAACTCTATCGGGAGTCGCCTGAAAACACTACGTTTCGAGATAATTGGAGTAGTTTGTTGACATCTGTTGACTTGGAAACTATTCTGGAGCAGCCACTTCTGGAGCTATTAAGTATCGATTAGACTGACGCGCGGGTTGCTGATCGGATTCAACTGCATAAGTTATGACGAGCTGGATTCACTTGACTCGCAAGCAGCAATCCTGATGACGAATTTTTCTGAAGCCTAATCACTGTGGTTTCGAAAAGTTCGTTGGGGTGCCAATTCTGACGGTTCGAGCGGCTGTGGTGGGCTGAATCAGCTGCTTATACGCACACAGCAGCAACGGGGCTGGTTGATTGGTTTACTTAGCAATCACGATAAATGCCTTTTGTGCCATCGCTTTAAGTGGCCTGCGGTAGGGCGATCGCCTCTAAAGAATCGCCTGATTTCAGATAATTCTACGTTTGATGGGTGGTGGTGAGCCTATGCCGTCTAGATATCCCGCAAGTCAATCTCCAAATGGGGAAAACGAGACCTATGCCACCAGTATCAAAAGCTCGGAAGAGCCCAATGTAATTGTCGTCTAATAGGAGGATGAGGAAAGTGCGATCGCAATAAGTCCATCTTTTATTCACTATCAGACTGTGTATAGCTCAAAGGGCTTTGCGACTTTCCAAAGGAGACTCGCGCCCTTCTAATGACTGTCAATAGCTCGCAATATGGCATCATATCGCCGCTGCTGGTCTCGATAGATAGCGTCCCAATGATTGCCTAATCCAGGGGCATCCCAATATCCTGTATCCGGGTCTAGAAATGCTTTGGTTCGTGCCCAAATAATTTGTGAATGACTATCTATAGGTTGTTGTTTTGCGATAAAAAGCCAGTTAATGTAACCCCGATCCAGGGCGGCTAAGGGAGCCTGATTTGCCAGGTCGATACCATTGAGTTCTTCTAGCAGGGATAAGCTAAAATCCTTGGCCTGGGCCTGTCGTCGCAACTCAAGCGTTTGCTGTTGTAGTCGTCGCAGTTGTTTTCTGTCGGCATCTTCCGGTGAGACCGCTCCATGCTGATAGGAGAAACTACCCAGATTCCACACACCATTGCCAGGGTCCACATGACCATAGTAGGCACTGGTGTAACCTCCTGTCGGTGTGCGTGTTCCCTCAGCACTACCGACTGCCTTAGAGACCAGAGAGTTAGGCCCGCCAGCAAATAAGTCACTGGCGAGGTAGGGCTGGTTCGGGTATGTAGCTGGCTGGCTGGCTGGTTTTGAAGGGGTGTCTGGTAAAAAGGTTAGTGCAACGGGTTTAGGAGAGGTTGGTGTTGCACTAACGGTTGCCTGGTTTGGTTTGGGAATGTCAAATTTGAGGGCGACTGTGTCAGCTTGAGCCGTGGTGGTTAAGCCGAGGCTCAGGGTGAGGCTGGTTAGTGTGGTGAGGATGGGTTTGAGGAGGGGGTGTTGCATGGTGGAGTATAAGTGGCCGCACGAGAGAGGGGGAGAAAGGGGGCAGGGGGGTAGGGGAGACGAGAGATTAGGATGGCTGGTTTAGGAGTTGTTCAATAAATTTTGCTGAGGGTTCTACCATGGCCCAGGTGCCGTCTGGTTCTCGGCGTAGCATGGCAAAGATCAAATGATTGGCTCGACCAATGGCTTGGCCCTGTTGTCTGGGACCAAACTTAGTTCGATTTAATCCGCACAGTCGAAATAGATAGGCCGGTATATCGTCACTGGAGACCAGCACACAGTTCATTTCAGTCGGTTCAACAGTGCCATTGAACGGCATTCGCACCGCATCTCCATCGAGATTTAAGCTGATGTCCCCCAGACTGCTGCTTACCTGATATCCTGCGATTTCGGTGCCAATGGGCAGGGACCAGCTTTGGTGAAGGTTAAGAATGCGTGGGGCGGGTGTAGAATCACCACAGCTTCCTATAAAGCCCAAGGCAAGACCCAGGGCAACGCGTTCAAAGAGAGAGAATTTCATGGGTCAGATGTATGGGTAGGGGGCACCTATTGTGGGTGCCCTGTGCCGAGGACAGACACCATCGGGCTATTAATCATTCTTTTGCATCTGGTAAGGAAGCATTAACCCACCTTGGACTCAAAGTCGCAAGGCTAATTAGATCAAAACCCTCTAAAGGGGTGAAGAGATCGGCAAAAGCTAGATATGTAAAGCTTCATAGCCAATCTTGTCGCTTGAGCGACAGCCCTCGATTAGCGTTGGGTTTTGAACCTAACGTGAGTTTGGGGCACGCAACCGATTTAGTACAAGTTCTGAGTGTTACCGCAGTGTCTGTCCTCTATGGACAGTTTTATAAATCACTAAACTCTATTGAAAACTAAAGGAAAATCCGGCGTATTCGTCTCCCTCATAGAGCATGACTAGCCAGGTAGATGGTTCAAACGCCAGGGGATAAACTTCACGGGTGGCCGTCACGCCGTCACGAATGTCCAAGCTAGGTAATTGGCAATAGGGTTCTGCCACAATGTCTCGTACAGATTGTTGATTCGATCGTTCTGGCACGGTGAGAATTTTACCCAGCTGAGCTCTAGAGAGAACTGCAGACGGTTGTATGATTTTTTGACAGTTATCTTTATCGCTAGAGGCGGCATCTGCTTTGAGATACGTGCCTGCATTGATCAGTAATCCCATGGCGGCAATACCCCAGCCTGCTGCTAGAAAATAGTAACTGCGCCACCAGCGGGTGGGAGTGCGTGGAGACCTAAACGCTTTGAAAAATGACAATGGTTTGGCCTTGCGAGAGGCAGGACGAGGGGAACGACGACGGACCGTGGGTCGAGGAGAGAGTTGTTGTGTCATAAATTTGCTTAGGAAAAATGGATAGGTTGAGCGCTGCCCATCAGTAAGACAGTTAGTAATGCCGTTTAATTGAGGTGATGTGGAAACTTGTGGTGTTCTGTAGCTGTCTACAAGTATAGGGGAAAGATTTTCCGATGGGTACAGTGAGATTAGGGGATAACCGAAAGCAGAAGTTACCAATTCCCCACCTGGTAAAGGGAAAGGCCTCTTTCGACAATTTTTCCCTCAGCCTTTGCAACAGGTTAGATAAATATCTGACGGGAACTGTATTTGTGCAACAACGTACAGAATTTTAAGGCGTTGAACAAACGAGATTCTCTGATTAAAGACACGGTTTACCCTGTGTCAGGTAGACTTTCTAGATAAGACAACCACCGCTGTCGTTGTTCAGGGGTGAGGTGGGCTAGAGAAGACGTGGAAAACTGTGTTTGTAGCGCCTGACTTAGCTGCTGTGGACCCCAGTCTAACCGCTGTAGCTGCTCTACGATAGTGATGATTGTGGATAGCGATCGCACCTGCTCCTCGGCTAGCTCTATATCCAGTAACTCCGCGCAGTGCTCAGGCGGCTGTTGCCGTAACCATGCCAGAGCCTCCGCCATCAAAATTGGGTCATCCAATGTCAGCCAATAGGCCATTTGCTGTAGGTGTGCAGTCCGGGTCTCCTGGGTCAGTATTGCTTCGGCCTTTGCAATTTCTTGAGCAGCCTGTAAATCAATAGCAACCTGAGCCTTAGATAGCATCTTTCGGATACGCTGACGCTCAGCTGGATTGGGATTACCACCTTCTGGCTGAGGTGCAACAGATTTTAGATCGCCAGGATCCTTGGTTTTATTAGTATTACCATCTAAATCTTGTAATAAGCTTGTAGAGCTGTGCCAGTTGGTCGCGTTAGCGTTGCCAATCTGGTCAGGTTCATTTTTGATTTCTACCGTGGGCACCTGTTCTTGTGTTTTCCATAGTGGGTGCCATAGTTCTTTGTATCGATATAGGGATCCTCCGCCAATGCCAAATTTTCTGAGGGTGTTGAATCTAGCCGTTGCTTGTTCTGGTAAATTGTTTTGGTCTAGAAGTTCCTTAAGGGCTGTTTGGATCTTGTCCTGGGTTTTTTGACTCTGTTGCTGATTCCAACTGGGTTCAGTATTTTTAGAGTTTGTTGTTTCCTTTTTAGATTTATATTTGCCAAATTGTTCCCCATAGTGAAAGTAGTGGCTTCTCTCAATACAGCTCACCCATTCTGAAACGCGGTTCGCTATTTCGTGCTGATGTCGGCACCACAGTTCATAGCCGGGTAATGCTTTAGCTATAGTTAAGACTTCTTTGACTAAGCTGTCTCCAATCAGTGGTTCACCGCCATACATCACATGGTGAAACGCATAGGTGCGCATGGTGATCCGACCTAGCAATCGATTTGTTTGCCCATGGTCAGTCCAGCCTTGTTCGATTTCAGCATTAAGATCGTTTAGAAACTTATCAGCCTTATTTGAGAGACGATAGCTGTGCCGTTTCTTCTGTTTAATGATCTGCTGCAGTGTCTTCTTATTCAGATTGTTGCGACTCTGGCATTGTTTCCACTGACCGACAAAGGCAGTCCGATCAGTCCAGATCGGTTCTAGAGCATCATTGAGTAAATACGATCCGCGCTGTAGCGATAGCCGGTGGGCATTAAATAA
This sequence comes from uncultured Leptolyngbya sp., assembly GCA_937899365.1. GTDB lineage: Bacteria > Cyanobacteriota > Cyanobacteriia > Phormidesmidales > Phormidesmidaceae > Leptothoe. Next base: position 6,674 of record CALBPH010000607.1, on the reverse strand, counting down.
GTTTGGTGTACTTTCGATGGCGTACAACCGCGCATTGGGAAAGACTTCAATCTGACCGGAAATGACCTTAAATCCCTGACTTTCTAACAGCAATGTAAGGCCGCTACCCACTTCCCAGGCTGTTAGTGATTCTGAAAATTGGAAATACAGGTGCAAGCCCTGACTATCGGATGAAGTGCAGGTAATTTCCGATACTAGACCTAAAGGCTCCAGTGCCTCAGTTAGTTTTTGAAAGGCAATTGGATCTCGTTTGGGATGGTACGCGCTACCAATATCAATATCCACCATGGCGTACTGGGTTTTCTGGCCAAACCGCACACCATATAGATAAGTACCTTGCTCAATCAGCCGGTCTGAGAGCGGATGCCGACTTTCTGTTTGCCATTGGGGACGCTTTCCAGGAACTGGATGCCGAGCATAGATATAGTCATGTCGGTGGGGAAACAGATCCAGAAAATCGTTATTTTCAGCAACATGCTCAAAGCTAAGGGGGGTGGCTACGATAGCGCACCTCCCTTCCTATTGAATCCATTACAAATTGTCAGCTCTGGTAAACCCGTACCAGAGTTGTTAGGATTTATAGGCATCAAAAACTGACCCACATTGTGGGGACTGTTGGTAGCACCAAGCTCTTAGCCGACCGCCAAGAACGCAAAGGGCTGGTGCTTTTGCGTTGACCTAGAACTTGATGAGTAGTTCATCTTTTTCTAAGCACCTGAGAGATTAACACTAGTTTGTGTTGTTCTCAAGGGCTTAAAATCCTTGATACGGCAAAGTTATAGCGGTTTAATACGGCGAAATTACAGGTAAAACTTGCCGCTAAAGTTATAGGCGGTCTCTGGTTTAATACGTCAAAGTTATAGGCTAAATCTGACGCTAAAGTTATAGCCTATTCCGATTTCAATACGTCAAAGTTATAGGCTAAATCTGACGCTAAAGTTATAGGAGTTAGCGTCAAAAACATACGCCAAAGTTATAGGGTTTAAGAACTGGGAAAGGCCTTCTATGATGTGGCTGATGTTTTCCAATGGTGGTGCTCTTGTCGGTAACTAAGAATGCTGCAAAGGATACGACCTTTCCAGTTGATGCGCAACTTTTGCGGGTTCTTCCACGGGCAGGAGCCTCATTAAGAAACCCTGATGTCAACTTGCCTACGCTTGCACGGATGGTGAAAGCTACTATTTGGAAATGCGTGTTGAGGCTGACCCTGATGAAGCTAGCGAAGTCGCGCTGACCCGCCGTATTCCCATAGAAGATTTATCCGGGGAGGAATGGGAAGAACTTAAAGAGCAATATGACAACTTAGATTTAGAAACTTATCTGGGGGAAGGAATTAAGGGCCTGGAAAAAATTCAGGATCGGCGAATGCAGCGCCTGATTGCGGCTCTGCTCACCTTTCTTAACCCTCGGCAGGTTTCCATCGTCCTCTATTTATATAGAGCTGCTGCCCAAGAGGGCAACCGTCCCGGCGTGAGTTTCCGGTCTAATGATTTGCTTGAAGCCATGGGCTACAAACGCACTAAAGATGGTGGCTTTCCGGCCAAGCTTCGTTCTCAACTTCACTGCGACCTGATGGCTCTCCATCGCACAGAGTTAGTCTTTGCTCAGTCCTTGCCTAAGGGCGATAGTCTTGGTGCTAAGGTCACCATCAAAAATGTACTGCGCATCAAAGAATTTGAGGTGGATAATGTCCCCCGCGACTTTGACCCAGACAAAGCCGCTGACTATACCTATGAGTTATCTGATGCTTACACGGTTTCCTTAGAGTTTTTTGAAGGCCCCGCCCGCACCGGTGATTATGTACTCTTTGCCAACAGTCTCGACATGACCCAGCGGCTAGGTGGCAGCGCCAAACACAATTATAAAACCAAGTTGTTGGTCTACCTGGCCAGCCGTTTACAGTGGGATTCTCCAGAAGATGGCCAGTACTTAACCATCTCCAAACGGTATCTCTTTAAGAATTTAGATCTGTTGGGTAGCAATTCCTCTCGCAACAATCAGCTATTTTGGCGCACGGTTGAAGAGCTACGTACAGATGGCTACCTGATTGGAGCGCAAGAACTGCCTGGTAAGCGCAAGAATGCACTGATCCAGTTTCAAATTAATGCAGACAAAATTACGGCTTCTTCTAAGAAGTCATGAGGAGGAGTGAAATCCATCTGTAAACAATCGTTCAGTTGATTTACTTTCCTGGAGAAGATTGGTACAATTGACCTATGAAGATATACCAGCTTAAAGAGCATGTTCTATCCCAGTGGAAGTCCCTCCACAGTTGGTGTGGTCAGTTGACTTCACCGATAGAGCAGTTTGGTCTGGATATCCGTAAGCAATTTGGTGACCGTCGCTATAAAGTTACATGGATCAGGGCGCTAGCCTATTATCAGGCTCAGCGTATTTATGAATCGTGTATCGATAGCACCCTTTTAATTACCCACACGCTCAATTTCCGTCCGCAAGATCGCCTATATGCGTATCGAAATGAGATTCTAGATGCATTTCTTCAATATGAAGACAGCCTAGAACTAATTAAGCAAGGTCTAGAAAACCTCTACGTTGATGGGGGTACTGCACAGGATACCGAAAGTGCCCATGGGATTCTTAAACTTCTGGAAACAAGAGAAGGCCTTGGCGCAAGGTCAGGACAGCGAGATAAACCAAGAGTCCTCTCAGCAGCTTGATTTATTTCGTAAGGGTGAGTTAGCGAATCGTGAGCGTTCCACAGGCGTAACGATATTTCGCAAGTTTACTGATTCCATCAAAGCTAATGGTGGCGATGCCGATGCCATCATTGATTCGATTACGGTGGAAACAGAAGAACTGTTTGGCTGTAGTGTGAGAGAACTTTATCAGGCCACTGGCGGCAAGAAGAACGATCGCAGCACGTTGCCTGAGATTGTTCAGCGGTCCTATATCGCTAACGAAGCCCTTTCCTCTTTTGAGTTAGAGCGTATGGAAGGGACTATCGGCGGTGAAGATCAACAAGAAAATAATGAGAATATTGTTGGCACTGTAAGAGATGTGAGTAAGAAGACTCGTAAGTGGTTGCCCTGGTAGGACTGGGAAGCCCTAAAACTGATGGCAAGCTATCCACCTGTTTCAGAACTCTTTGATAATTGGCTTAAGTTTAAGCCAGAGAGTAAGTTGGAACTAATAGATGGTCAGCTGATTGTCGGTAACTCATTAGTGGGTAGTCGGTTGTTGCTGCGGCAGCTGTTGCAAGGTTGGTCAGCCGTCGCTGCGATCTCATTTGCTCCCATCGAAACATGGTTAGATGTTTTGGCAACAGCATACCAAGTCAGTATGCCAAAAGCCGAGACCTTAGATGTGCAGATAGAGCATCTAGAAATGCAGTTGACTGACGCTGTATTTCTCCCAGAAGATTTACAAAAGGGAAGTGCCGAAAAGACATGGTCTCACCATCGGATTCGTCAGCAGCTAACGATGGATCTGTTTCAGCTTGATAAAAAAGTTAGCGGAAAGTCTCTGGGGCGCGACTTTGTGATGCGTTTGGGAGACAACGGGCTGACACCAGATTTGCTTTTTTTCAAAGGACAGGGACTGAACCAACTGTATGAGGCATATTTGAGTGGGCCAGCCGAACTGGTGATTGAAGTGGTAATGCCGGGACATGAGCAGAGCGATCTCACTCTCAAATATTCTGGCTACCAGGCTACAGGAGTCCAAGAATACTGGCTGATTTATTCAGAGACTCAGCAGGTAGAGTTATACCGCCTGATAGAGGGGCAGTAATGTCGTCAGTCACTCTACAGCGATGGCCAATATCGGCCAACCAATGTTCCAGGACTGGCGTTTTTCCCAGAGGCACTTTGGAATCATGATAACGACGCGCCCATTCCAAACTCTTCTTGTTTTGTGGTTGAGCAACAGATCCAAGCAGATCGGCAGCTGCAAACTGACACTGGTGCTTGCTGGGGATCTCTGCTGTTTACTCCTGATGTGCAGCTAGAGGCAGTGCCCATTGCTTTTGAAGAATATATGAGCTGGTGTCCTGAAGCTAAGTTTGAATTTATTCAAGGTAAGCCATTAATCGGATCTACCCCAGGAACTCGTAATGTACTAGCCATGCTGCTAATGACCTTTGGCCTGGAGAGTACAATCAAGCTCTTACCACCCTTAGCCTGGCTTCAAGGTCTGCGACAGCAGCTAGACCACAATCATCAGGATGCCAAACGCAAATCAGAGTGGTGGACTACTGCCCAACAGGCCGCAGCTTCGTTAAGACAGAACTTTTCAGTAGGTAAGCTGGGCGTTATTGGTGACCTAGTGATGCCACATCCGTTGAACTATTGGTCAGATATCACCTTAGTGTATTGGGAAAAATTTGAAGATTCCTGGCGGGCCTATGATGTATTGCGAGAGATTGACCCAGATATGCGTGTTGATCTGTTGCGTGTAGATGAACACTGGCTGACCGCTGATCAACGTTGGCAAATCGAACATTGCTTGGTGGAAGTGTGACTCTAGGGCTGAAGTAGTTCAATAACCAGATTTGAGTGATTTTTAAGTGCAGACGTCTGCACTTAATTGCACGGATTCACAATTTTTTGATCTAAAATAACAATACTGATGTATCCTGTCCGGTGTACAGTTGTGCAGTCGGAATTATGATTATCGCGATCGCAGCAATTAAGGGAGGCGTTGGCAAAACAACGGTTACGTTCTGTCTAGCCGCCACATTAGTCCACATGGGCAAAAAAGTTTTATGCATTGACCTAGACCATCAAGGTGATTTGTCCTCAGCTATGGGTGCTGAGCGGGACGCTTCGGAACCTGATATCGGTCAAATCCTTTATGCTCCCAAACGGGAGCAGGCAGATCTAATGGCCCAGGGCATTATCGATGTTCAGGGTTGGTGCCATCTGATTACCCCTGGGATGGATCTGGGAGGATACCAAACAGAGATAGAGAAAGGTCTTTCTAGCGAGAGTCGTCTTAAAGATGCATTGGCTCAATTTAACAGCGTCTATGAGAACTACGACTATGTTCTGTTAGACACACCTAAAGGAGAAGGGCTTTTTACAAAAAATGCATTAGTCGCCTGTGATGAGGTCCTGGTACCTGTGCAGACTGAGTACTTTGCACTAAAAAATATTCCAGAACTTTTGAACCTGGTGAGTCAGATTGCAGATCGGGCAAATCCTGACTTGCGGGTATCTACATTAGTCCCTAATCGGATGAAGGCCACTAGTTTACACAAGAGTATTCACCAACAAATTATCGATTGGGATGTTCGTACCCACTTGCTCCATCAATCAGAAGAGTCCTGGACCGCTCCTCCTATTCGAGATTTAACAGTGTATTCAGAACTATCTGCCCAGGGAGAGTCGCTTTACTCCTACGGATCGGTGAAAGAAGAACATCGAGAACCGTTTGTTGCGATCGCAGAGCATCTAGAAACCCTACGTAATCAAGCAAATACTCGTGAGGTAGAGACCGTTGGTTAAGAAAAGTTTCTCCAGGGTAGCCACTGTTGCAGAGAAGGCACCTGTACCCAGAAAATTAGCAGTTGTTCCAAAGCGCAAGCCAGACGAAATCGTCAACCTAGAGCGCGTGGATCTGGCCGATCGAGAGAATTGGCTACGAGCATTAGATATCTGTCGAGCCAACAACGCTCAGCCTCTCAATAATCTGCTGCATGAAATCGAAACCTATCAGGGGCAAATTGATCAGGCCCTACAAACCGCCCAGGCCCAGAGCACTATTTACGCCTATGCTATTGGCAGTCGGTTAGATGTGATCGAAGAAAAACACCTCTATAAAGAGAAAGACTATGACAACCTCACTGCCTTTATCAAAGGGGGTGAAGTAAAGCGACCTAATGGGAGTCCCATTACTACTCGTCAAGTATGGGCATACCGTCGAGTGACCCGTGGCCTAAAAGAATTTTTGCAAATTGCAGAATCGATTCGCGATGGAAAGCCACTATCTAATGACCTACAAGGTCAGTTAGAAGACTTAGGCCAACAGGTCAACAAAGATATTGTCGAGTCGTTTTTAGATTCCTACGCTGATAGTATTGCGGGGGTTTTAGAGCTGGGTGTTTCTAAACTAGAGCAAGTTTATCGCCTTCCGGAACCTGTAGCTTTGACAGGATTATTAGCCGGGAAACTTCCCTTAGAAGAAGACATCATCGAAGTCCACGAAGTATCTTTTTCTCAGTTAAGAAAGGCTATTAGCACTCACGAAAAACAGCGCAAATCTAATGGAACTGCTAAAAAGACAAGTAAGCTCACTAGGGCAGATCGCATGTTGGACAGTCTGAATCGATCTGTTGAAGAGTTAGATTCTCTGGTGCTTTCAGACTTACAGCTTCAAAGACTGAGCGCTCTTAGGGATGCAATTGAACGTATTTTGTCCTGAGCAAAACTGAACAAAAGAGTAACTTCAGCATAGATGTGGCTTCCGGAAATTATGGCCAGAGGGATTCCGGAAGCCACAATAGATTAAGTTCAGGTCCAAGTGCAGACGTCTGCACTTGGACTATTTCGTCTATAACTGGCTTGTGCAAAGGCTGTGCATGTTGGGTGTGTTCTGATATCCAATCTATAGCAAATTGCTGTTGTCCTCTAAAGCTTCCATCGATTATCTATGCCTTGATCTATGTGCGCCAAGCTGTAGTTAAATCTGTTTAGATGTTCCGAACAGGCCAGACT
>CALBPH010000606.1 GCA_937899365.1 uncultured Leptolyngbya sp. | reverse complement strand
TATCGCCGTAGGTAGGGACTTTGAGGGGATAGTCGGTTTTCCACTGATCAATGCGGGCTCGCCACGCGCCGGTCTGAGTAGGATTGGCAGACGGCCCCAGGCGGGACAGTAGCTCAGTCAATACATGTTTGACATCGCCCGCAATGGGGGCTTCCGGAACCTTGCATTTGCCCACCTCAGCAGGATCGATGTCTATGTGAATTACCTTGGCATGCTGGGCAAACTGCTTCAGATTGCTGGCTACACGGTCATCAAAACGAGCGCCAATCGCCACTAGCAAATCACACTCGCTGACGGCAAAGTTGGCGTAGGCGGGACCGTGCATCCCCAGCATCCCCACCGAAAGCGGATTTTGCTCGTCGAATGCGCCCTTACCCATCAGAGTATTGGTCACAGGGATTTGGAAATGCTCGGCCAGCTGGGCGATTTCTGCGTGGGCACCAGAGATAACAGCACCGCCGCCTACATACAGCAGGGGCTTTTGGGCAGTACGCAGAAGTGCGATCGCATTATTAATTTGACGAGGATTCCCCCGAGTTGTGGGCTTATAGCCCGGAATTGCAATCGAGCGCGGCTCAACGGGAGCATAGTCAAACTCTTCCAGCCCAACATCCTTAGGAACGTCAATCAATACAGGGCCTGGACGACCGGACTGGGCAATGTAAAATGCCTCCGCCACAATTTCCGCCATTTGGCGCGGATCACGCACTACATAAGAATGCTTCACAATCGGCAGCGTTATGCCAAAAATATCCGTCTCTTGAAACGCATCACTGCCAATGGCACTGCGCGACACCTGACCGGTGATGGCCACCATCGGGACCGAATCCATTTGAGCAGTGGCAATGCCCGTCACCAAATTAGTTGCACCGGGTCCAGACGTGGCAATACATACCCCCACCTGTCCGGTGGCCCTAGCGTAGCCATCTGCGGCATGGGATGCGGCCTGCTCATGGCGCACCAAAATATGCTGAATGTCGCCCCGTTGTTCAGCCTTATAAAGTTCGTCATAAACCGGCAATATCGCTCCACCTGGATAGCCAAACACATGGCTCACACCATGACGAACGAGACTATCAATTAGAGCAAAAGCACCGCTTGCTCGCTGAATGGCGGAGCTTGCTTTAACAGAAGGCTTTACAGACGTCGAAGTCATGATGTTTAAAGGGCGTTAGTGGGGAAAATACTGCCAATGAACAATTGCTAATGGTTGTCTATTTTACAATCACCCCCCAAAGGATTAGACAAACTTCACAGAAAAAAGGCTTTATGGCCTACCCAAGCGATGGCGGAATGGCACCATAGTTGCCTCTATATGTCTGGCAGACAAACTGCCGTAGGTTAGACATCTGACGGGAAAAGGGGATGGATTCAACATTCCCGCCAGATGTCTGATAGATCATTGTGGGCCCAGAACTAGGTCAACACTCGATAACAAAACCAGCCAGCACTGATGTGGCAGACAAGGGCAGACAAGCGATAAAGCACTTAAAAGCGCTAGGCCTGGGTCAGAGCCTCACAAATAAAGTCAAGCGCCGTCATCGGAGCAGCTGCATTCCCCCTCAGCGATCCCATCCCTTGACTCAACTGGGGCGATTGCCAAAGGTCTAAATGGTTAACCGCTGGCTGGCAGTAAAAACACCCCCTGCTTTCATCAGCTGACGGAAAGTACGTCGTGCGATGGGTCCAACCATCGTGACTCACACGATAAATCTCTAAATTTCCCGGCAACGGCATCCCCCAGCCATCCAAGGCGATTATTTGACTGGTACCACCGAGACGTTGCCAGGCCATTAACAATGGATAGGCCGCGACGACACCCGCACTAAAGGCAATAACAGATAGAGATTGATCCCGCTGCGGAGCCTGGGGAGATGTGAGCAGCCAGGGGAGCGCCAGCGGGGATGACCAAATTGGCAACACCCACAATCGCTCTGGCGTGAGTTTACCTAAAAGAGATTGCAAAAAAGAATGGGTTAACGCGGGGGCATGGTAGCCGGGACAAATTAAAAGCTGCATGTTTCTACCTTATCTGGCTAGTTTGAAACAAAACGATTGCAACGTAAAAAAACATGTCGGCAGCTGTAAATTATTTTTATTTAATAGAGAGCTTCAGTTTATTTTTCAGGCAAATATTTAGTCTTTATTAAAGATGCTGCACATTCGATTCAGGGTGCTGAAAGATAGCATTAGTTTGATGTGGGGATCATTAACTAGAAGGCGATCCCCATTATCAACTGAAATAAAAACATGAGTTCGAGCCCAGGGGTTAAGGCTGATTTTAGTCATCATGGCTTAATCATTTTTTAACCATTTATTTGGCTAAAACTCAGACGTATTTGGATGGATAGATAATTCCAAATATGTCTCCCTACAGACCCGTTGAACTGATTAAACTTACCCCTCGGAGATCCTCAATATGGCCACCACTCTCATTAATATCGCGCTGCCTGTCGTCAACGAAATTATTGATGATGTGCTAGACACCGGTTCTTCGGAGTCTTATCGAGCCACCTTTACTAGCTCTGATGCCCGTGATCGGTTAGCCACATTTGTGCTGAGTCGTCTGCCTGCTCGCTACATGACGGTGGCCGATAGCGAATGCTCTTTGGAGTTTCCAAGAAATTGTTACTCAGCGGAGCAGCATAGACACATTCGTCAGCTTGTACATCAGGGGATTCAAAAGGTTATGACTCGACCGGTTGCCTCTACACCAGAAACAATCCTTCCGTCTACTTGGTTCGGCTAATTGGTTCGGCTAAACCATGTATGTCAGTAGCCCAGCTCAGCCATTTTCTATCGTTAGATTACGGCTGAGCTGGCTGCTAAAAACCCTGTCAAAAATTGAGATATCCGCACAATCCACCAGTAACGTTCGGTTCTACCCCATGGTCAGAGGGGGAAGCTTACCAGTAGTCTCTAGATAGATTGAAAGATGTGTTTTGCGTATCAGCTATCACTGGCTGATGCGTGATAGCACAGGAGCAATGCATCTAGGGGCCAATGGTGGAGAAGTTTTTACCCACAATTAGTAGCTTAGTGGCCTTGGGCGAACTGGGAGCTGAGTCCACAGATTGGGAAAGCCCAGGATTTTCGGGGGCAGAACCCCGGCACCAGTATCAGGCTGAGCGTGCTTATACAGAGTGGCAGGGAGCTGTTTCATCCTTAGGGCACTTACTACAGCAGACGTTGCCCCACAGCGCTACATCGGCGGGCTCGTCACGAAAATCAGCTAGGTCTCGCCACCAGAGAACTCAACCAGCGCCTGATGGCTTACTCCTGAGTGGACCTTTTCCTATACTCGATGCCCCCAAGCTGACGGTTCAATTATCTAATTGGGTGTTTGTCCCGCCCCCGCTAGACCAGCTTTCCCAGGCGTTTTCACAACTTATGCCGGCTGATGATAAGCCTCCGGTAGAGACGGCAGCAGCGCGAATTTTACCGTTGATCGACGGTGATCCGTTAGCCGGTGAGCGATTTTGTCTGCTGCTTACTAAGCGGTTTAGTGTGGTGCTGGTGCTCGGTCGCGATGCAGATGATGATCTGCGATTTCAATTTTCGTTTACACCGGTCGTGATTAATCAGGTGTGGCAACTGTTGCGATCGCGCGTTTTGCTCACCACCCCCAAACAGCTAGATTTCCTCGACCCGCTAGTCGAAAAGTTTGCCCCAACTGAGCCCGATTACCGCATTATCAGCCAGTTTAGTCGGCGTCTGCTGTCCTCCCTACCCGCCCCAAAACCCAAACCAGTTGTTGAACGCATTATCCCTACCACGGGTGAGGCCCGCGATGTCACGGGCGACCCCCATGGTCTTGACACTGAACTGCTCAAGGCCATGGCCCATGAAATTCGCACCCCCCTGACCACCATCCGCACTTTGACCCGCTCCCTGATTCGTCGCAAAGACCTAGTCGACAAAGCAAAGCAGCGGCTGCACCAAATTGACACGGCCTGCACCCAACAAATTGACCGGTTTAATCTGATTTTTAAGGCTGTTGAGCTAGAAGCCGCGACCCAAAAAGGGCCACGCTCACTACTAACGGCCACTGCCCTGAGTGAAATTATTGAGTCCGCCATCCCTCAATGGGAGCAAGCCGCCACCCGGCGTAACCTTTCCCTGGAGGTCCAACTGCCCAAAACATTACCGATGGTGGCCAGTGACCCCACTCTTTTACAGCAGGTGCTTACCGGTCTAGTAGAGCTCTTTACCCACAGCGTGGCCCCCAAAGGACAGATCCAGCTACAGGTGATGGCCGCTGGCGATCAGCTCAAGCTAGAGTTTCAGGCTGAGGTCAGCCCAATCTGCGATAACCCCCGCCCCACCCTAAAATCGTTGGGTAAGTTGCTGATGTTTCAACCCGATACGGGAGGGTTAAGCCTTAATCTACAAACCACTAAGGCACTGTTTACAGCCCTAGGAGCTAAGCTCACCGTACGAGAGCGGCCTAACAACGGAGTTACTTGGACAGTTTTTCTGCCTATTGAAACCGCTAATTATCCGATTGTCTAAAGGCTATAGGAGACGCCAGCTGATTGAGCTTGGGCTACCAGAGCCGACCAAGGCCTGCCTTCTAATACCCAATTCAATCAATCCGATTCAGAATAAGCCAGCCCCTAAAATGGCAGCTTTTTCTTGCTCTCACGACCGCTTTCAAAGTCAAGTTCCTTGAGCTTCTTAAGAATACGGTTAAAGTACTCACCCATGTACTCTTCAACGGTGGTTGTTTCAGACTTATCTAACCCAAAGGTGCTGTAAACCTCATCCATATCAGCATCTAAAGGGTCGCTACCGGCACTCACCTCAGCAAACGCTAAGCGGTCAGCAAACTGCCATCCCCATTGGAAAAAGTTGGCAAACCCGCGGACACCGCGCAGCAATCCCAGGGACATGGTTGAGACCTTGGCCTCTTCACCCGATAGGCGCTCACAGAGGCGTACCAGCTCATAACCACCCCAAGCACGGGTACCCGCTAGGGGGAAGGAGCGCTTATTAGTTTCAGGTACCTGCAATGCACGCACGGCAAACCGGGCAATGTCCTGAGTGTTCATGTAAGCGATGGGGGCAGCCTCTCCCATCACCCAAATAGCCTGCTTTTCTAATACCGGAATCGCATATTGCCCGATTAAACCCTGTAAAAATCCGCAGGGTCTCAAAATCGTATAGTTAATGCCCGACTCTTCTAAAAACTTTTCTGTACAGTGCTTGATGTCCATCAGCGGCACGTGGGGATACTTCTCAGAATTGAGGATTGAGATAAAAACGTACCGGTCCACTTTGGCCTCTAAGGCCGCCTTTATCAGGTTAACTTTGCCATCCCAGTCCACATCATAGGCAGAATCTTGGGGGCGCGATGTGGCCGCATCAATCACCGCAGTCACATCCTCAAAGCAAGGGGGCAAAGACCTAGGACCACATATATTGGCTTGGACAAGCTGTGCTCCCCATTCCCGCAAAAATGCAGCCTTTTGGAAGTTACGCACCAGACACTTAACGTCAAACCCCTCGTCTAACGCATTGCGTACAATCTGACGACCCAGCGTGCCCGTTGCACCAACTACCAATATGCTCATGTTGGACTCTAAACAAAACTTAACGCTTTACTCAGCTTAACAGACGTCGCATCGTTCGAAAACCAAAGTTGGCTATTAAAAAAGTGGCTGAGCCAGCTATATGCCACTGACCCAGCCATTTTTTTGAATAAACCAAATAATTTGAATGGCTATGAGTCTGATGGAGCCAATTATGAGAATTGGGCATCAGAGCAGCACCAAGCGATAGAAATCAGGCGATTATTCTTCAGCGCCCTGGAGCTTCAGCATCAGAAAGCCAACGCCCAACCCCACCATGACGATGACAAACATTGTGACTGCAACCGAAAAAATTTCTCCACCCATGGTGCTTATTTCTCCTCCTGTATATACCTTTAGGACTAAAGGCGTTATGGCTTAAATTCTTTGATCACATTCTAAAACAGTTTGGCCACCTAACCCTAGCAAGGTCTGATTTGGAGGTGTGATGGGAGCAGCTCAAGGGGCCGGACTAAACCCGCCCGGGCCATCGCTGGGGATGTCCTGTTCATCAGCCTGCTCAAAGCCTGACATGATGGCCAAACGTCTCAGGGATTGGACGCCGAGATAATACTCTCCATTAATGACCCAGGTGGGATAGGCACTGATGCCGACCGTATTGCATAGGTCCACTCGCGCATTAACTCCTCGAGCATCGCACTCTATGTAGGGGATTTGCTGAGCGGCATTGCCAAATAATTGCTTTTGTCTGGCGCAGTGGGGACACCAGTAGGCTCCATACATTTTTGCGCCCGTACTCGATAGATACTCCGCTAGCTGAGACTCGTAGCTGGGTGCAATCAGCTGCTCGATGGCCAATGATTGACAGCTTGTGAGTGCGATCGCAAACACCGTGCTCATTCGCAACGGAACCGCAAAATTGTACCGACCAGCCATAGCGCCTCTCCAAGATGATCACTACCTTACATGGCCATCAGACTTTTAGACGGGTTCAAGTAGCGAACGTCTCACCTGACAATGGGTGATGATCTCCAGGGTGGTTTTCCGCCCACGATTGTTTAGGAAACTGTCAAAATAGAGGCAACTTTTGGCCACTGGCCCGCATGCTCTATAAGACCTCTCCTGGGGCTTTTCAGAGTCTTTGTAAGGGCCCACTATTAATTTTCAGAGAAGACCCTATGAAGCCTTTTGAGCTGCCTATGGCATTTAGTCGTCAGCTAAATCAATGGTTAATTACCTGTTTCTCAGTAGTCGTCCTATTTTTGTCAGGCATACAGCCAGCCGCCGCCCTGACTCAAACAGCGGCGGAAGCTGCCTCCCTCTCCGGTGAGAGCTTTGTCGCTGCTGCCGTACACCGTGTAGGCGACGCAGTCGTACGCATCGACACCGAACGCACCATCACCCGTAACGTCCCGGACCTACTCTACGATGATCCTCTTTTCAGAGGTTTTTTTGGTCCCGATACCTTGCAACGTATTCCCCAACAGGAACGCTTAAGTGGTCAAGGCTCTGGATTTATCGTCGATAGCAATGGTTATATCCTCACTAACGCCCACGTGGTAGACCAGGCGGATCGCGTTACAGTGACCCTCAAAGACGGTCGTCATTTTGATGGCACAGTCGAAGGAGAAGATGAACTCACCGATCTAGCCGTTATCAAAATCGATGCCGACAGCGAAGACCTTCCGGTAGTCTCCTTAGGCGACTCTGACAGCATAGATGTGGGGGATTGGGCCATTGCTGTGGGCAACCCCCTGGGGCTAGACAATACAGTTACGCTGGGGATTGTCAGCACCCTCAAGCGCTCAAGCGCCACAGTTGGCATTCCTGACAAACGGCTAGATTTTATTCAAACAGATGCCGCCATCAATCCTGGCAACTCCGGTGGTCCCTTGCTTAATAGCCAGGGGGAAGTCATTGGTATCAACACAGCAATTCGTGCAGACGCCATGGGCATTGGGTTTGCCATTCCGATCAACAAAGCTAAATCCATTCAAGACCAGCTAGCTCGGGGTGAACGCATTGCCCATCCCTACCTAGGCATTCAAATTGCCGACTTGACCCCAGAGATGGCTAAGCGTAACAACGACGATCCCAATGCCAGCATGGTCATCCCCGAAGTCAGTGGTGTCTTAGTCATTCGTGTCCTGGCTGATACCCCTGCCGCTAATGCTGGGCTACGCCGTGGCGACGTCATTACACAAATTGATGAGCAGCGTTTCGATACCGCTAATCAGCTGCAATCCTATGTCGATCAGGTCACAATTGGCCAACGATTACGGTTAAGCCTGCGTCGTGGCGACCAGACCCAAAATATCACCATCAAAGCCGCAGAGCTAAATCTAGACGCCTAGGCGGTTCAACCGTTAAAGGCTCTCATAAACCCAACAATAAAAAGGGGCTGAGAAATGATTCTCAGCCCCTTTTTATGAATCTATTGACCTATGACCTTATGACCTAAAGAACCATGGCAGCTTGCCACCTAAGGCGCCGCCGTTTGATCGTCAATCAGAGCATTGTCATCCAAAAATGGAGAAGGTGGGTTTTTAGCATCTCCCCCCGCTGCCGGTGTTTCTCCTCCCGCCGGTGCGTTGTTGCCCAACATGTCATCAGCAAACATATTGAGCCCACCCTCGCGATCGTAAGCACGAGCAGTGCGATCATCTAGGACCATATCCTGTAAGGCCATATCATCTGATAAAAATGCCTTGTCAAAGGAAGGATCCAGCTCAGGTGTTGAACGTTCTTCATAGGCATTAAATCCTGTACCAGCAGGAATCAAGCGACCAATGATGACATTCTCTTTCAAGCCCCGTAGCCAGTCAGACTTACCTTCGATCGCCGCCTCAGTTAGCACACGAGTAGTCTCCTGGAAACTCGCTGCCGAGATAAAGCTATCGGTGTTTAGGGAAGCCTTCGTAATTCCTAGGAGTACCGGAGTATATTCTGCCGGAGCGCCACCAGTAATCGACATGGCTTCATTAACCTGTTCTAGCTGACGAATTTCAACTAGCTCCCCAGGTAGCATCGTTGTGTCCCCCCCATCTTCGACCCGAGCCTTAGATGTCATCTGGCGCACAATCACTTCAATATGCTTGTCTGAAATATCAATTCCCTGGGATTGGTATACAGACTGTACCTCATTCACCAAGAAGGTTTGCACCTGCCGCAGACTGATCATCGCAGACTCGTGCACCCCCTTCGTCTCACGATGGTACTTAAAGAAGATCTCCAGAATTTGGTGAGGATTTAAAGGTCCATCAGTCAACGGTTCAGCCAGACTAACCTGTTGACTGTCAGACACAATCATCGGTTGACCGGGTGGAATAGAATACTCAGCCATCACACCATCGTCTTCGACGATTTTCACTTCTACCGTTTCATCTTCACCGTAAATAACTTGGGCGTTACCAGGGCGCTCAGCCAAAACACAGGCTTCCTTAGGTTTTCTCGCCTCTAGTAGCTCTTCAATACGAGGTAGGCCCTGAATAATATCACCGGTTTTTGCCCGCTCAAAGATTAGTAGAACAAGGTTGTCACCCCGCTGTACTAGATCACCATCCTCAATATGCAGCACCGCACCCGTCGATACTCGATAAGGTCGAGCAATACGAAGAACGATACTACTATCGTTGACAGCAACAACCTGACCTGACTCTTCGGACAGAATACCGTCAGCTAAGGGATATCCATCTACTAACAAATCACCGTCTTTGACAGTTGGCGATTTACCATCCAGGTCTATGGTCACCAGATCGCTATTACGGACAACCAATATACGACGGACAGACTCTACATCTTGACGAATACCACGCACTTCTCCAGCTTCCTTAGCCTGAATTTCAGTACGTGCTACCACAGACCCTGGCTGAATTTCATGACCTTCTTCCACCAGTAAGCGAGTCTGGGTGCTGCCTTGCGTCTGATCAGCTGCAATATCACGACGAATAACCAGCGTTTCCAAAATGACTAGCTGTAAACGCTGAATCTCGGCATTATTTGGGTCAGGTACCAGTTCAATATCTGCCGTTAGCTGAGAGGTCTCACTGTCGACATTGAGAACGTGCTGAGTCCGTAGCAGTTCAACACTATTAACCGACTTAACCCGCTCACCGTCTTTAAAGAAGAGGCGTTGGATCGCTGTAATCCCAATAGAGTTATCCTCGCTGTCACTAACGGAGTGTTGACTGGGAACCGTCGGGACATCGGGAACTTCAAATTCCTGAACAGGACGCAACAGCAGTGCCGCACCCTCTGGAGTCTCAACATACTCAACATAGCGAACAGCTTCCGCCGTTACTCCAGGAATCACTTCCTCACCAGCACTCACCAAAACGCCATCTTTACCACTGACAGCATCTGGACTATCCACCATGTGGATATCCCCTGGTTTGATCACAATCTCCCGAAGAATGTCATTCTTTTGGGTGACTTCAACCACACCGCTAATTTGGCAGAAGATATCTTTGACGACTTCGGTACCCGCCTCAATGTACTGCCCGTCCTCCACCATGAGTAACGAGATATCTTTATTAACCTCATGGGCTTCTTCAGGAATCCAAAGCAGTGTCCCGCCCTTGGTTACTTCGTAACCTTGCTTACCCTTACTCTTCTTAGCAATTTCTACACCTGAGAACTTAATGATACCGCCGCTTTGAGTGTGGTAAGTATCATCTACTAAGTCTGCTACCACCTGACCGCCAGTCACTTTGGCTCCCGGTGTCGCAATTAGGGAATAGCGCACTCCTTTATCAGTTTGCAAGAAGTAATGCTCGCGCCCCTGACCGCTTTCCACCTGCACTTCAGTCGTGTCCAGCATGACTGAAGCAGTGATGATTTCGACCTCACGGCTACCCTTACTATCGGATCGATCGGGCAAACGTACGATTCCACCTCTCTCGGTGACGATTTTGGTTTCGGCCAAAATCCCATTGGAGTCAATCGTGTCGCCGTTTTTGACCGTAGGTTCTGCACCAGGAGGCAAGTTATACACTTCACCCGAGAGCACCCACAACAAACCACCACGCTGGGCTAGCTTCGTAATATTTCCCTGACGGTCTTTCTTCTCTTCCTGCACTAAGCCTTCAAAGAAGACCTCACCGGACATATCAGACGTTACGTCCTTACTGGCTTTCTCGGTGACCTTACGAACTCGGCCGGTCGTCGGTAGCTCAGCAATCAGATCGCCCTTAGCCAAGGTGGAACCATCAGCCACAAATACAATCGCACCCTGGGGTAACGAAACAGAACGGGTTTTCCCGCTCTCCATGATTATTTTGGCTTCTGTATTCGACTCCATCACCAGCGCGTCTTCACCATGGCGAGTTCGGAAGCCACGGCTTCTCAAACTTTCAGGCATATTAAACTGACCAGCCACTTTGGCACGCACCTGAGGGGCCAATTCACCGGTAAAGGTTCCACCTGTATGGAAGGTTCTCATGGTGAGCTGAGTACCGGGTTCACCAATGGACTGGGCGGCAATAATTCCGACGGCTTCACCCAAGTCCACCATATGAGAATGGGCTAAGCTCCAGCCATAGCAGTGCTGACACACCGAGCGAGCCGCCTCACACGTAAGCGCAGAACGAACTTTGACTTCTTTAATCCCAGCGTCATCTACAGCCTTAGCCATATCTGCATCCATGGGCTTATTGCGAGGCATCACAACCTCACCAGTCTTAGGATGAATGGCATCCTCCGCTAGAACCCGACCCAACAGCTTATTTTCTAGAGAAATTAGCACGCGGTCACCGTCAGTCATTGCACTCAATGGAATGCAGCGATCTGTACCACAGTCAATTTCACGAATAATCACATCCTGGGACACATCCACCAGACGGCGCGTTAGATAGCCGGAATCTGCCGTACGCAGTGCCGTATCTACAAGCCCCTTACGGGCGCCATAGGAGGAAATAATGTATTCAGTAACCGTTAAACCTTCTCGGAAATTAGTTTTGATCGGCAGGTCAATAATTTCCCCTTGAGGATTAGCCATTAACCCTCGCATACCAACCAGCTGCCGCACCTGGGAAATGTTACCTCGCGCCCCAGAAAACGCCATCATGTAAACCGAGTTGAGCGGGTTATTTTCTTTGAAGTTGCGGACAACTTCGTCTTTTAGCTCTTCACTGGTTTCATTCCAAGTATCAATTACCTTCTGGAAGCGTTCTACTTCAGTAATTTCTCCTCGGGTATAACGTTCCTCAGTGTCCCGAATTTCTTGCTCCGCAGCATCCAACAACTTGCGTTTGCTGGGGGGCACCTGTAAATCATCCACACTAATGGAAACACCTGCACGGGTAGCGTACTTGAAACCAAGTGACTTGATTTCATCAGCCATGGCGGCTGTGCGGGCCGTGCCGTAAGTATCAAATGACCAGGAGATCAGCTTTTTAAGCTGCCCCTTATCAATAATACGATTACGAAACATAATGGCTTTGGCTTGTTCGTTACCTTGATCTGCCATGGGGAACTCTCCGCCTCAAAGTGCTATTGGCTAACTAAAATTTCTGAGAAAACTGAATGGTGGCTTTAATTGGCAAGCGCAGCATGGACAGCGTGGTTATAGATGATGCGTCCAGGAGTGGTATGGAGATGTTGCGATAGAAGATTGCCGTCACTATCTTCACGAACACGACGATGCGGATATCGTTTAGTTACCATGCCATCGCCATTATCAACCACCTCGACTGGCTCTCCGTCGTCTTCTACAGGACCGTCAAACCGGAGCCATACCCAGGCATGGAGGTCGACCATACCTTGCTCATAGGCAATGATGGCATCTTCCATACTGGCAAAGTGGGCATCAGCACCCTTCTGCTCATAGGGATTTTCTGCGGTGAGGTAGTAGCACCCTAGGACCATGTCCTGACTGGGGGTAATGATGGGTCGACCAGTGGCTGGAGACAGCACATTGTTGGATGCCAACATCAGTAACCGAGCCTCAGACTGCGCCTCAAGCGATAGAGGTACATGGACTGCCATCTGGTCACCGTCAAAGTCAGCATTGAAGGCCGGACATACGAGGGGATGGAGCTGTAGGGCACGACCTTCCACCAACATTGGCTCAAAGGCCTGAATACCCAAACGGTGCAACGTTGGTGCACGGTTAAGCATCACTGGGTGGTTTTCAATAACTTCTTCTAACACGCCCCAAATGCTCGGGTCATTGCGCTGAATCAGCTTCTTGGCCGCTTTAATGTTGTTGACCAAGCCCTGCCGAATTAACCGATGGATCACAAAGGGTTGAAACAGCTCAATCGCCATCTCACGAGGAAGACCGCACTGATGGATCTTGAGGTTAGGACCCACCACAATTACAGAACGACCGGAGTAGTCAACTCGCTTACCCAAAAGGTTCTGCCGGAAACGTCCCTGCTTACCTTCAATGATGTCCGAAAGTGACTTAAGGGGACGATTGTTGGCACCAACAACGGTTCGTCCACGACGACCGTTATCAATCAAGGCATCAACCGCTTCCTGGAGCATCCGCTTCTCATTGCGGACAATGATTTCGGGTGCCAAAATTTCCTGTAGCCGTGCTAAGCGATTATTTCGGTTAATCACACGACGGTAGAGGTCATTCAAGTCCGATGTGGCAAATCGACCACCGTCTAGCTGTACCATCGGCCGTAGGTCAGGCGGAATCACGGGAATCACATCCAGCACCATCCACTCTGGCCGAGAACCAGTAGCAATGAAGTTGTCAATAACCCGCAAGCGCTTAATTAGCTTTGCTCGTTTTTGCCCCTTCGAGTTGTCAATATTTTCCCGCAGCTGTTCAGCAACCGCTTCAAGCTCTAGGTCTTGTAATAGACGCTGTAGGGCTTCCGCACCAATCCCGACTTCAATACCTGAGAGATCTGACTCTTCGTCGTAAAGCTGATCCTCTAACTCAATCCATTGGTCTTCAGTCAGTAGCTGCTTGTAGCTAAGACTATCGGCATTCCCTGCATCTAGAACAACATAGGCATTGAAATAGACAATTTGCTCAACATCCCTGAGGGGCATATCCAGCAGAATGGCAATATAGCTAGGATTACCTTTGAGGTACCAAACGTGGTCCACTGGAGCAGCTAGTTTGATATAGCCCATGCGGTGACGGCGCACACGCGATTCGGTCACCTCAACTCCACAGCGTTCGCATACAATGCCGCGATGTCGCACACGCTTGTATTTGCCGCAATGACATTCCCAATCCTTAGCAGGGCCAAAAATACGTTCACAGAACAACCCATCCATTTCAGGCTTAAGGGTTCTGTAATTAATAGTTTCTGGTTTGGTGACTTCCCCTACAACGGTGCCGTTGGGGAGAGTACGTTCACCCCATTGACGAATGCGCTCGGGAGAGGCTAAGCCGATTTTGACATAGTCAAAGCGTTGTTCTAGTTTTGGCATTCTCTTGATTCCTTGTACGCGGCCTATACATCAGGACATGATTACGATTGAGGGTCGAGGGACTGGTCATTAAAAACCTTACCTCGAGGCTTAGGCAGTCATCCAAGCACTCGGTCCATTTACAGACGCCGCATTAGTATGCGTAGACTCCGACGGAACCGATCACTCGGAAC
>CALBPH010000605.1 GCA_937899365.1 uncultured Leptolyngbya sp. | reverse complement strand
CCTTACGAGACCTTGACCTCGCCAGGGCGGTCTGCTTGCTGGCGGCACGCACCTTGGTAACCGCTACCCGGGGTGAGTGCCGCGGTTGATGGGTGGCGATAACAATAGCCTGTTGAGAGGTCGCTTCAGGGGTTAGCCCCACCACATCCACTGCCGTATATTGCTGTTCTTGGAGAAAAGATTGCCATTGAACTGCCGTTAATAGGGGATAGTCAGGTCGCAATTCATGGTCTCTAAATTGCCACCAGCCTGTGGTTAAGCCAAAGGTCAAATCGAGCCAACCCTGGGGCTCCATTCCTTCTAACAGTACCAATAGACCATCCGGGGCCAACAACATTTGCACATGGTCCATGGTTTGCTTTAAGTCAGCGGTTGCATGCAGCACATTGGCAGCTAGGACAATGTCAAAGGATTGGGTGTCAAACCCTTGGGGATGGGGATCTTGTTCAATGTCGAGGGGCTGATAGGTGACAAACGGATAGTCTGCAAATTTATGGGCTGCCTGGGTGGTGAAAATAGGAGAGATGTCGGTGAAGACATATTCGGTACGATCGCTAGGCAACTTGGGTAGAACAAATGCTGTCGTTCCCCCTGTCCCTGCTCCTATTTCTAAAATACGCACGGTGCGATCTGGGGGTAAATTTTCTAATGCTGTCGTGATGGCGCGTTGCACCTGTTGATTGATTATCTTTGCTGCTGGCGAGTCTTGATATAAACGTTCCACTAGGGCAAACGAACCATCTGGGAAAAGCAGCTGTAGTGGATCGCATTCTCCTTGAAGAACCGCCGCCAAGAACTGACCGCAGCGACTCAAAAGATCTAGTTCTGCTGAACAATCAGGATACTGCTTCCGTAGCGACTGCGCTGTCTTTTTAGGATCAATCTCGGTTGGTACCCGTTGTACTTCCCACTGTTCAGCTCCCACCGCTTGCAAAATATTGATTTCTTGCATAATCTGCAACAGCCGTCCAAGCAATCGCTGATGTTGCGGCACAATCTGATACCGTTGGATCAACTCTGATGTGGAAAACTGTTGCCCTAGGTCAAACGGTACCCCCAACTGTTGCAATGCCTGTAAGGTAAAATCGGCGCTGAGGGCTTCTAGTTCAGGTAAAAACCGTTGATAATGCTCCAGACGCAGCTCCTGATAATGCTGAGCGACATAATCTCGCAGGTTATCACCCACTACCGTAGGAGATAACAAGTAGTTGGGCGATGGATAGCCTGGTTGCTCATTCTCAGGTGCCAAGACTTGCTGTATGCGCAGACCTTTGATCTCTCCTAAAAGTTGGTTAGTGTTGTCTAAAATTCGAATATTACCTTCATAGTAGGATGCGGTAGCTAAAGAGAGTTGAGCATGGCTCCATACACGCTCTCCCAGGGGACTATAAATTTGCAATTCTCCCAGGCCAACGGGTAGGTACTGACTTGTGCCTGTGTCGGGTAAACTTGCCCACAAAACTTGCAGACAGGCATCAAGGAATGCTGGATGGGTGCCATAACCAGCTGCTGCTTTAATGGAGTCAGGTAGCTTCACCTCACCCAGGGCCTCTCCTTGAGCACACCAAAGCTGCTCAATACCTTGAAAACTTAGATCAAGCTCAACCCCCCTGGCCTGAATTTGGTGGTAAAAATCTCTGCCCGTGAGCGTTGTGGAACATCGCTTTTGAATCGTTGCGATGGATAGGTCAGTAGAGGGTATCTTTTGGTTGATACTGTTTTGAAACGCTTCTGTTGGCGAGGCAACGCGGGTATTTTGCTTGGATGCCTGCTGTTGGTTTGTTGCGGTTAACGCTTCACAGGCCTCACGGAGCCGATTTAGATGGGGTAAGCTTTGTAGAACCAGCTCAACATCTTGATTAAAGTCAACCATACAGGCGACTTCGCTGACGCCAATTTGATACAGTTCCTGGGCCAGCCTCAAACAACTTTCTGGTGTGCCAAATAGCACTCGTCCCTCGTCAAACATCTTGTTAAAAACAAGTTTGGTCAGGGCGTCAAGATCCTGCTCGGAAAGCTCGGAAACATTAATATCTAGACCTCGACTGTGGCTTAATCCAGCCAATAATGGGGTATAGGATTTAAGGTAGTCGCAGTAGGAGGCTTGTACTTGCGATCGCACCGTTTCCAAATCTTCTCCAACAAACGTGTGCAGTGTGACCGTGATGTGCCCGCCATTTGGATCGTAGCCATGGTCAGCCCGTGCCTGTCGATATAGCGCCAATTTCTCCGCCAGGGTATCCACCGTTTGATCAAACAAATGGGTCAGCAGATTTGCCCCCATTGCCCCGGCTTGAATAAAGGTTTGAGGATTTCCCGCAGCTGTTACCCAAATGGGTAACTCTGGCTGTACCGGGGTAGGATACATCCGTACGGATACGGGATCTCCTTTGCCCCCAGTTCGTTGGATAAAATCTCCTCGCCAGAGTTTCCGAACGGTTTCGATACCGTCAAACATCACCTGATGACGGTTGCCATAATGCTCCGGTGCCAGGGCAAAGTCCTCAGGATTCCAACCTGATGCAAAGGAAACACCCACTCGTCCCCTAGACAGGTTGTCCACCATGGACCAGGCTTCCGCCACCCGCATTGGATCATTTAAGGGTAAAACCACACTGCCTGCGTGGAGACGAATTTGTTGAGTTTCACGGGCTAGGGCTGCCTGTAAGATAGCCGGATTAGGATAAAGACAACCAAAGGACGTAAAGTGCCGTTCTGGCACCCAAATGCTGGCAAACCCATGCTGGTCAGCAAACGTTGCACTATCCAGAATAAATTTATATCGATCTGTTCCCAGGGATTGCTCACCGCTGGAGAAAAACATTAGCCCTAGCTGCAGTCCTGTTGATGAAGAGATCGTAGCGACATTGGTTTTGGCTGAGAGAGTTTGCATGGATCCTGCTGAATTGATCGGGTTGGGTGCTGCGCTGAGATAACTCAAGAGTGTTTAGATGACTGTGCTCCGGCACCTATTGGTATGCTTTCAGGAGCGGTTCCACGTTGAAGATCGGCTGTTGCATGAAGCTGCCATGGGGATTTCTGTTCTGCCTTGATGTGTCGACTATGGACTTGGAACTGTCCAATACCTTGAGCATTTTCTGACAGCGTAATTTGTACTAGGGTTTGGGACTGTTCTCCCAAATGCTTGCTTGGTTGAGATAAAAAGATTGGGTGTTGTAGGGCTAAATGCTGTAGATTGTGGGGGCCTTGTCCCCAGACAACCTGAGCCGCTGCCAATGCCATTTCTATGTAAGTTCCCAACGATAGGGTGGGCGTCTGCCAAACGCAATGCTCTTCTAGATAGGACAAGTTGTCAGTATTAAGGTTGACCTGCCACAGGTGATCATCGGGACAGTGGGCCGGAGATTCTAACCGCTGACCCAGAAGAGGATGGGCCTGGGCTCCAGGTAATGCTGTTGCTGATGAAACCGTTGACTCGTTAGGTTGAAACCAATAACGCTGGCGCTGAAACGGATAGGTGGGCAAAGATATCTGCTGTCGTCGATAGTCTCGATCAAACCCTTGCCAGTTGATGTTAAGGCCAGCGCTGTATAGCGCCCCCAAACTTTTTAACAATACGGACCAATCTTCCTGGGCAGGTCTTAAACTCGGTAACCACTGAATTTCTTCAATAACCGTCGAGTCAAAACACTGATGCCCCATGCCTAACAGCACTGGCTTAGGACCTACTTCAAGAAAGATTTCACAATGCTGATGCACGGTCATCATTCCCTGATTAAATTGCACAGGCTGACGAATGTGGTTAACCCAGTAGTCAGCTGTGGCGATATCTGATGTTGCTACTTCCCCCGTCACATTACTAACAATGGGAAGCTTAGGTGCCTCAAAATTAACGGTTTTGGCAATCTGTCGGAAGGGATCTAAAATTGGCTCCACTAAAGGAGAATGAAACGCATGGGAGACATGTAAACGTGTAGTCTTGATATCAGTGGCTGTCAGCTGTTTAATCAGAGGTTCAAGCTGTTCTGCCTCACCAGAAAGCACAACATTTTGAGGGCCATTAATTGCGGCAATCACAGCCGTTGATTTTGTTGATGCGATTAGCTCTCTGACACGTTCAGCATCATCGGCAACTACCACCATGGCACCATTCTCAGGCAAAGACTGCATCAGTCTGCCTCGATGAGCTATCAGCTTAAGGCCATCCTCCAGACTAAATACCCCAGCAATACAGGCGGCCACATACTCTCCTACACTGTGGCCCATGACGGCATCGGGTTCAATGCCCCAGCTGCGCCAAAGTTCTGCCAGGGCATATTCCAGGGCAAATAATGCCGGTTGGGTATAGGCTGTCTGGTGAATCAGAGCTGATGTCGTATCTGAGGCCATATCCGCAGAGGTCGGATACAGCAACGACAAGAGTGAATGCTCTAGATAAGGCTGAAGAAGGGCATCACACCGTTCAAGGACAGCACGAAATGTGGGCTGGGTTTCATAGAGCTGGCGTCCCATGTCCACATATTGTGCCCCCTGCCCAGTAAACAAAAATGCTACTTTGGATGCCTCTAACTGATTACGTTGACGCTCACTCTGACGTGTTCTCAGGTCAGAGATGTTGCGCTCTCTCGAATGGGTTAAAAGTTGTTCAGATAAAGACTCTTTTGACTGGGCAACAATACTCAAACGGTGGCCAAAGTGAGATCGCCCTGCATTAGCGGAAAAGCAGATATTTTCTAAATTTTGGGAAGAGGTAGCTACTAGCTGAGCGTATTGCTCAGTCAATTGCCACAGCGCCTTATCTGTTTTGGCAGAGAGGGCTAGTAGGTGATAAGGGCGTTCTGGTTCCGAATCTATATTTGTTTGATTGTTACTTGCCGAGGCTAGGACAACATGGGCATTGGTACCCCCAAAGCCGAAAGAACTAACGCCCGCTAAATTAGATGGCCCATTATCTGGCCAGGACAGTAGCTGAGTCGGAATTAAAAATGGTGTTCCCTCCAGCTGTAACTGGGGATTAGGTTGATGCAGGTGGAGATGGGGAGGAAGTTGTCGATGGTGTAGGGCCAAGACCACTTTGATCAGACCAGCAATGCCGGCGGCGGCTTCTAAATGGCCAACATTGGTTTTAACTGAGCCAATGCCACAGCGTTGATCCAGGGATCGGTCTGCTCCCAAGACAGTTTGTAAGGAGGTCACCTCAATGGGATCTCCTAGGGGGGTGCCAGTGCCATGGGCTTCGATATATTGAATCTCTCCTGGTGCCACATCAGCATTGGCCAAAGCCTGACGAATGACCGCCTGTTGGGCAGGGCCGTTGGGAGCCGTTAATCCATTGCTGCGGCCATCCTGGTTAATGGCCGAGCCGCGAATTACCGCTAGAATGCGATCGCCCGCTTGCTCTGCATCGGTCAGGCGTTTGAGCACCACCAGGCCACACCCTTCTGAGCGCCCATAGCCATCGGCAGTGGCATCAAACGTTTTGCAACGGCCATCGGCAGCCAGCATGCGCGCTTCTGAGAAGGCAATGGAAAGATCGGAGGTGAGCAGGGCATTTACCCCGCCAGCTAGGGCCAAATTACATTCACCCAATCGCAAACTTTGACAGGCCAGGTGAACGGCGACTAACGAAGATGAACAGGCGGTGTCGACGGCCAGGCTGGGGCCTTGCAAATGTAAGCAGTAGGAAAGACGGTTGGCGGCAATACTTGGGGCATTGCCTGTGCCCACATAGGCATCAACGTCTGCTATGCCCTGACTCAGCAATCGTCCATAGTCGCTGCTGCTAGTCCCTACAAACACACCCGTCAAACTCCCCGCCAGGGCAGTGGGAGGCTGCCCCGCATGTTCTAGAGCGGCCCAGGCTACTTCCAATAGCCAGCGCTGCTGGGGATCCATTTTTGTTGCTTCGCGGGGGGTGATACCAAAAAAGGCGGCATCAAATTCATCCACCGTTTCTAAAAAGCCCCCCATAAACGGGGCGGCTGAACTGGTAACAGATTCCTGATAAGGGTTTTTCCAGCGATCGTGAGGCACTTCTCCAATAGCATCTTGTCCTGTTTGTAGCAGCTGCCAGAACTCTGCTAGATTGTGGGCTCCAGGAAGACGACATTCCATCCCAACAACGGCAATAGGCTCTTGAGTAAACGAATGCCCAGAGGCTGTCTTAACCATTGAAGGAGAGGTTCCTGTTGCCAAATACTGCGACAACTTATCAATGGATGGATAATCGTAAATCAGTGTGGGAGAGAGTCGGCGCTCTAACCATTCTTCTAGCTCACCAGAAAGGCTAACCGCTGTGGCAGAGTCTAATCCATAGCTAGAGAATGGATCGTGAATATTAATCTCGGCAGGGCTAACCCTGAGACGATGGGAAAGCTGCTCAATCAGCCAGCTGGAAATTGTTGTGGCAGACACAGCAGATGTTGCTGCTTGATGGTTCGTGGGCTTGAGTAACTCTTTTTGACATGCTTGAGTTGTGCCGACCGTCGGCTTATGCCCCTGCGTTTCTACCTGCTGTTTCAGCTCATTTAGATCTGTCTCTAACTTAATCAGTTCGGTCTTGTGTAGCGGATTTTCTAACCAGTCACCAACCACATCTAAGGTATGGTCCTGAAAGCCTTGCTTACAAGCATAGCGCTGGATTTTACCGCTGGATGTTTTGGGAATACTGCCTGTTTTTAGCAGCACGATTGCATAGACCTGTAGATCGTGGTGTTCTGCAATGGCTTGACGAACGGCTTGAGTAATCTCTGGAACATTTAATTTGCGCAGGTGATGGCGTTCTACTTCATGAACTAACACCAGTCGTTCTTCTGACTGTGCATCAATGGCAAAAGCGGCTCCATAAGCCGGACGCAGGGCTGGATGTGCCTTTTCGGTGGTTAGTTCAAGATCTTGGGGATAATGGTTCCGCCCTCGGATAATAATGAGATCCTTTAACCGTCCGGTGATGAAAAGCTCATTTTCCAGAAGAAAGCCAAGGTCTCCTGTTCTAAAAAATGGACCAGTCTGGGTGTCAATCAGATATGCGTGAAATGCTGTTTGCGTTTTTTCAGGCTGTTGCCAATAACCCTGGGCAATGCTGGGGCTAGATACCCAAATCTCACCGACCTGATTGCTATCACATTGTTGGCAGGTCTCTGGATTAACAATGATGAGTGTTTGCGAAGAGGGTGACTGGCCACAGCTCACTAGTGTGGAGCCAGTGTCATTGTCCTCAACACAAACAACTTGCTGTACCTCTAAGTCTGTACTACTAACCGTTTGATAAACGGGTTTGGTTTCTCGTTTGCCACCCGTAATCAATAGAGTAGCTTCTGCCATCCCATAGCAGGGATAAAAGGCTTCGCGTCGAAAGCCGCAGGGTTCAAAGGCTTTTGCAAAGCGCTCAAGGGTATCTGCCCGAATGGGCTCTGCTCCACAAAAGGCCACATTCCAAGAACTTAGATCCAGGCCTGATAGTGCTTCTGGCTTAATGCGGCTGAGGCAGAGTTCATAGGCAAAATTGGGACCACCATTAATATCAGCTTGAAACTGAGTAATGGCCCGTAACCAGCGAATGGGTTGTTGGAGAAAAGCCACTGGTGACATTAGTTGGATATGGGAGCCGCTGTAGAGAGGCTGGAGGATCCCACCAATTAATCCCATATCATGATACGGTGGCAACCAGGCTATGCTACGGCTCTGGGGGGTAGTTCCAAAGTGTTGGCTAATTAACTCTAGGTTGTGCAAGAGGTTGCTGTGGGAAACCATCACACCCTTGGGAGCGGCTGTCGACCCAGAGGTATATTGTAAAAAGGCTAGGGACTCTCCATTGATGCGAGGAGTTTGCCACTGGGTAGCTAAATTAATGTCGACTTCGTCTACGGCTATCCAAGTTAGGTGGTTTAGATTTAAGGGATTCTTTTTTAGTGATTTGAAGTTTGTCAGTAGACTACCCGTCGTCAGGACAATGCTGGGTTGAGCATCATTAACAATGGCCTGTAAACGAGATGCTGAACGATTGGGGCGAGGGGGGTAAACAGGAACTGCGATCGCACCCGCATACAAACATCCAAAAAAGGCTGCAATATAATCCAGACCCGGTGGCAGCAACAAGAGAACCCTTTCACCAATCGCGTTAGCAATTTGTAGTTTTGCACCAATCGCTTGAGCCTGCTGTGCAAGGGCGCGATTGGACAGAGAAGCAGCAGTTGCTTCGCCATCTTCCAGGATAGTATACGTTAGCCAATCCGGTTGGTACCCTGCTTGCCAACTGAGTAAATCTACAAGGGTATCTATCCTACCCAAACCGTTGCGGTTAGAACTATCCACGCCGCTACTCCATTAATTAAGAAAAATCCCTTAGATTGCTGTCTTGATAAAATCTCTAGGGGAACACACTAGACAATCGAAGAACGATTTATGTAAATCCGAATGATAGAAACTAATGATAAAAATCCACCTTCCCATAAAGTCGGCACCACACTAGACTCCGAGAATGCCAGCCTTGATAAGCACTCAAACTAGACGCGTTGTTCATAAATAACAGCACTCACGGACTTTACTCTGGATTCTAAAAAAAGAACCAGTGCAACTAAAAGATAGAGCACATTATCTATGACTAATTTTCAGAGTTTTGAAGGCATTGCTACCTCGACAACATATCCCTCCATGCTGGCAACTTCAGAAAATATTGTGGAAAATACGCAGTTGCCCAGTCGCATTCATTATATCTATAACAAGCCATTCTTTGACAATAAATAATGAAAAAAATTCTCATTAACTATGATCCATGTTTTCGTTGGATTTTGAGTTTTAAGCTGTGGAGCCATATTCCGCCAGTCTAGAACTTTTTAGCGTAAAGGTTAGCCTGTATGAGGAATGTGGTCTATGCAACCTAATCAAAGCGTTCTAAAAATAATTTGAGCTCAAGTCAGTCTGACATTTTAATCGCTAAAAAATCGAGCTAATCATTCTCATTAAGCAATGACTTTTGACTGCACTAATGCTATCTGTTTCGTTATATATCTCTTGATTGACACAAGTTATTCCCAGTGTTATCGCTGTTGATGTTTAGTGGTGAAAAAATAGACTAGTCACATACTCTTAACTAAGCGACTGACGCGATACTGTTTTACAGGGGTGAGCTTTATAGTTTGTCGTCTTGTTGCTGGTGACGTGTGTGCGCTGAGAACCTCACCGGTTTCTTCAACCGTAATCTGATAGAGACCGTCACCATGGGGCGATGCAAACTTAAACTGGACCTCTACCCGGCGGGCGTCGAGAGTCCAGAAGTCTAGCCAAAATTGTATTATCTTAATGGGTATCCAAGACAGTGCTGGATAAATGAATCGCTTTAGGCCTTTAAGCCCCCTGCGCTGATCGGAGGCTGTTCTTGGATAGGTAAACCAGTCCCACCCTTCTTGCATCCAGGCTTCTCGGTCAGCTATTTGCTCAAACTGAGTACAGCCAGCCCAGCCTCGATAAAAGCGTCGCATCTGATGGTGATCTCCGCTGCGGTCAATGAGCTGCGGTAAAACATCGGGTTCTAGGTGACCCCACAGCTGTCCCCTGGGTAGATCAATCAACGTAGGGGCAAACTGATGACCGCCAAAGTGAGTGCTTTGCCATACCCTTACCGATTGGCCTGGTTGACCATAGGTTTGACGTAGTTTGCGATAAATAGGGGTACCAAATCGACCGCAAGCAAGATCTACTTGTGTATGGGTACATACCAACATTTCTCGTATATGCTGAGTATCTTGTTGATAGTCTAGCAGTCTGGTCAGATTTGTCTTGATGCTAAATAAATGATTTAGAAGAGCAATGACTAGTTGAGGAGCCTCATCTTCTGGAACGAGATATTCTTGCTTTTCATATTCAGAAAACTGTTTGGCTGGACGGCCATAGTAAATTATCCGCACTAGACCCGGTGTGGAATAATCGGGATCGGGGGCAATTACAATGGGCCTGATCAAAATCCCACGTCGCAGGGTCAGTTTCCTAACCATGGATATTACCTGGGAAATAATCGGGTTTTCCTCAAACATAGACATAGGCCAGGGCGGTTTGATCTCGACTAATAGCCAATAATCCACCTGGGGCGCAGAGCCAATGGGGTCCTCCCCATTAGCCTTAGAAACCTGAGAGCAATATCGACAATCACTTAATTTACCTAAGGTTTCCATGCATTCATTCCTGAGATTGATTCCTGCTCATTTTGCTGCAGACTCATTCTACCGCCAGGTAACCTGTAATGGCCTAGCCATAGGATTTAGATAGATTGGCATAGATCTATGTTTTTGATATAGTTATTGCTAAAATTTCCTAATAAGTATTGAGACTATTCTCAAACGTAATTAGTATTGTTGTCTAACTTATAAATGAGAGTACTTTTCGGGTGGCATTGCAGGACTAGATGGAGTCAATCTCGGGACTATATCGTAGATAATTGCCCACCTGCAGAACTTTGAAAATGTGATTTATCGATGGGGTATGGGTCGTATTAGCTGATAACGCGATCATCCTGGTCTCGATGACAGCTGATCTTAAAACTATCAATTAGCTACAACTTAGACACAACATGTATGGGCATCATCTGGTTACTAATTAAGTCTTCGTGGCTCAATGTTACCGCCGCTATTATTGCAGGTACCATCAGCGGCGGCTGTAGCGCATGGCTGATTGCGTTGATTAACACCGCCATTGAGCAAGACACACCTAAAGCATTGATTACTCCCTTTGTTGGGTTTACCTTATTAGCTTTGTTTGCCAGCAGCTTATCTCAGTTTTTACTTATTGATCTGGCTCAAGACTCTGTTTATCAACTTCGTCTACGTCTGAGCAAACGGATCTTATCTGCACCATTACAACAGTTAGAACAGTTGGGGCCTAGTCAGCTTTTGGCTGTCTTGACTAGGGATGTGCAAACGATTTCAGACACCATGTTTATCATTCCTTTTCTCAGTATTGATACTGCGGTGATTTGTGGATGTCTGATTTATCTAGGCTGGCTTTCGGGCTGGGTTTTTCTGGCAGTGATTGCCTTTATGGTCATGGCCATTCTCCTAGTCCAAGTCCTGGTTAGCAATTCCTACAGCTTTATCGGTTTAGCTCGTAAAGAAACTGACCGCTTATTCAAGCACTTTCGTAGCATCACTGATGGCATTAAAGAGCTCAAGTTGCACTCAACTCGACGTCAAGTCTTTTTTGAAGAAGACCTTCAGGTAAGTGTGGCCGCATCCCGTCGTTATCAAAAGAATGCTTTTAAGTTAGGAGCCTTAGCCACAAGCGGTGGGCAGCTTCTATTCTTTGTGCTAATTGGCCTATTGCTGTTTGTTGTGCCTCAGGTTATCCCCACTACGCGAGCTGTTCTACCTGCCTACATTCTGACCCTAACCTATTTATTGGGTCCATTGAAGAGTGTGATTGAACGTGTGCCTAGTTTAATCAATGTCAATGTTTCACTTCAAAAAGTCAATGAGATGGGGTTAACCCTGACCAAGGATGCAGAAATCGATACCGTTGTCAGACAGGAGAACCTGGCGAATTGGAAACAGCTTGACTTAAAACAGATCACCTACACCTATCAAAGTGCAGAAATGAATCATCGCTTTATGGTAGGACCTCTAGATTTATCCCTAAAAGCAGGGGAGTTAGTTTTTATTGTTGGCGGTAATGGTAGCGGCAAATCTACATTAGCAAAGCTGATTATGGGACTTTATAGCCCTGCCTCAGGAGAGCTATGGCTGGATGATCAGCCTATTTTAGAGACCAATCGTGAATGGTATAGGCAACATTTTTCAGTAGTTTTTTCAGACTTTTATCTATTTGAGCGTTTAGTTAGCAACACCCATTCGAGTCTAGAGCATCAGACCCAAATGTATTTAGAAAAGCTAGAGCTTGATCAGAAAGTTTCTATTCAAGATGGGCAGCTTTCAACATTAGCCCTTTCTCAGGGACAACGTAAGCGGCTTGCCCTGTTAAGTGCTTATTTAGAAGATCGTCCTATCTATATGTTTGATGAATGGGCCGCTGATCAAGATCCTATCTTTCGAGAAATTTTTTACACACAACTTCTACCGGAACTCAAGCAACGTGGTAAAACGGTTCTGGTCATTAGTCACGACGACAATTTCTTCCACCTGGCCGATAGAATCATCAAGCTCGACTATGGCCGTATAGAATCCGTCAATTATGTTAGCCGTCAACCTGCCATCGATCACTGAAATTAAAATGAAGAGGCTTAATTTCAGTGGAATTGTTTTGCTTAAACTGGGCCGAAGGCCTTCGACAAAATCCTGGTTGATAAGCGACCAGGATTGCCAAACTGGCATAAGATACGGCCTCTAGAAGATAATCCATTTTGAATCGGGTTTAAGGAATTAGGATTTTGTATTCCTTCTATTGATATTTATTGAGAATAAATATCAATAAATTACCCTTTCGATGGTAATCTACCGCCTGCTGCGCTTTGACTGTCTTATTCTGCGGTTGCCTATCTTTGGTCGAAGGCTCAAATGATTATGCTCATTGGGGTATGGTGCATTGATGATGTGTGTACAGGGCAGATGTCAAACGTCAGTCAACTGCTTCAAATACTGGCAGGTTGAGTAATCTTGGAAAAGTGTTGATTACATTCTATCGGCTACATTGAAAACCTAAGGAAGGCAACTGTTTTAGCTATAAAAATCTTATAGGTTCAGTCATAAAAATCTTCACTGAGACCTGTAAGACTCAATTAAGAAACATTTTATCTAAGTGGGTACACTGATACTCTAATATTGATACTGATTCTTGACAATGCGATCCATACTGCGGCATCTCGTTGTCTACGTTCTTCTACGTTTATCCGAACTCCAAGAGACTCAGCATAGTTTAGGTGTGAGAAATGATGAAGGTCCAAGTTAAATGGATTGCTTATGCAATGTTAATCAGTCTGCTTTCAGCCGTGTCTGCCCGCTCGGTCTCAGCTTCGGATCTTTTTTCCCAGGAGTTGACAGATTTAGAAGAAGCAGATCTGCTGTCCCAGATTGATCAGCTGCCTCTTGATCAAGAAAATGAGGATGAGAACGAAGATGACGATGAAGCTGGCGAGATAGAAGACGCAGATGTCGTAGATGATTCTGACTCATTGCGTATTGTCGTCACAGCTACGCGTACGGAACAAGATATTTTAGATGTACCTCGTTCGATTACGGTCATTGATCGAGAGGATATTGAACGACAGCTGCTGTTTACCAATAATTTGCCCGATATCCTAGGTCGGCTAGTACCAGGGTTATCTCCACCAACCTTCGATAATAATACATCGCAGGTACAGCTTCGTGGCCGTCCCATTGTGATTTTTATCGACGGCGTACCTCAGACTCCCAATGCCAATAGTAACGGCACTGATTTAAGAGTTATTGACCCATCATTGATTGAGCGTATTGAGATTCTGCGGGGACCCAGCGCTGTGTATGGAGATGGCGGGACTGGGGGCGTAGTTAATATCATCACCCGTAGACCGACCGAAGACTCCATATCCTATGAGTTAGATTTCAGAGTGGGCACCAGCCTGACTCAAGTGGAAGAGGACAGCTTTTTCTACAATGGCCGATTTGGGGTGGCAGGATCTGATGGTAAAGCTGATGGACGTATTGATTTGAGCTACGATCTGTTGCAGGATCGATTTGATGCTAACGGAGATTCGGTGACTACTGATCTCAATCAAGCAGATCGGCTAGGACTGCTGGTAAAAACTGGCTATAACTTCGATGATGATGAACGTCTTGAATTGACTTATAGCTTTAATCGGGATGAGCAGGCAAGTAATGATATTTCTTTTGAAGAACAGCCCAGTCAGATTAATCATGTTATCAACCTGACCTATAGCAACGGTGATATCTTTGGGTCTGCCCTAGATACCCAACTTTACTATAGAGATCGAGAGCTAATTCAATCGTTTATTGATTCTCGAGATAGTCCGCTTTCGGCGCTGCCCGCATTCGATCCGTTTCCAGATTTGTCTCAAACTTCCTTGCAGTCTGATGAGTTTGGCGGACGCCTGCAGCTTGATACCCCTTTAGGAAGCTCGGCGAGTCTGCTGTGGGGCGTGGACTATGCTGATGAGTCTAATGCTCGGCCAGTGTTGATTGGCGACACTGTAGCCTTTGATGAAAATCAACGATTGAATATTATTGATAGAAGTCAAACT
>CALBPH010000604.1 GCA_937899365.1 uncultured Leptolyngbya sp. | reverse complement strand
TTATTTTTAATCCCCTCAACGCCTGCCCGTTTAGCCCGTTTATTTGTCTGCCGGACAACTCGGCGTACCGAGACACGACGCTCCAGCTGCTGGGTAATATATTCAGCAATCAACGCCGACTCAGCATCAACACGCGCAATTTCGATCACGTTGATACGAATCTGACGCGTATTATCCTTAAGCTTCTTCTGCAACCCGGCCCGTAGTGATTCGATACCGGTGCCACCACGACCGACAACAACACCAGGTCTAGCGGTATGAACCTCTAGATCGATTTGGTCAGCCTTGCGAGCAATCTTAATGTCTGAAATACCAGCATTATTAAGACTCTTCTCAATAAACTGACGAATAGTATGATCTTCTTGAAGCTGGCTAGGGTATTGCCTTGAGTCGGCATACCAACAAGAAGCATGCTCCTTGGTGATGCCAAGCCGAAAGCCAATTGGGTTAATTTTCTGTCCCACAGATCCTTCCTTATACAGAGCTAACAGTAAAAAAGTAATCGGACCTAGCTAGCGGAGCCAGGAGCTACTGCGATTGTGATATGGCAAGTCGGCTTCCGAATCTGATATGCACGACCTTGAGCCCTGGGGCGATACCGCTTAAGTACGGGACCTTGATCGGCAAATGCCTCACTGATGTAGAGCTCAACAGGGTCCATACCGTTGTTATGCTCAGCATTAGCTACCGCAGAACGAAGCACTTTAAGAATCGGCTCGCACGATCTATAGGGCATAAATTCAAGAATGATCAGAGCTTCCCGGTAGGAAAGGCCACGAATCTGATCAAGAACTCGACGCACCTTGTGAGGAGACATCCGAATATAGCGAGCGACAGACTTAACTTGATTACTACTATCGATTTCAACCATGGCTAACCTCCCTAACGTCGCGCTTTCTTATCACTTTTTACATGCCCACGAAACGTGCGCGTAGGGGCAAATTCACCCAGCTTGTGGCCCACCATTTGCTCACTTACATAGACAGGCACATGCTGACGACCGTTATGAACGGCAATGGTGTGACCAATCATCTGAGGAATAATTGTGGAGGCACGAGACCAGGTTTTAATCACCTGTTTGTCGCCTTTCACATTCAGCTTTTCAATCTTTTTGAGCAGGTGATCTGCTACAAAAGGACCTTTTTTGAGAGAGCGAGACATAGTTAAGTCAGCCTAAAAACAATCGGTTGAACAACAAAGAAATAGGTAAACCGCCAAACCCACACCGGTGGATAGGCACCTATGCATCACGACCACCGCGACCACGCTTGGAAGAACGACGACGACGACGAACAATTAACGACGTGCTCGCCTTCTTCTTATCGCGAGTCTTATAGCCAAGTGCAGGCTTACCCCAAGGAGTCACAGGACCACTACGCCCAATCGGAGCACGACCTTCACCACCACCATGGGGATGGTCCACCGGGTTCATAACGCTACCACGTACTTCCGGACGTCTTCCCAGCCAGCGCTTTCGACCAGCTTTACCGAGGGTGACATTACGAGCCTCAACGTTGCCAACCTGACCAATCGTGGCGTAGCACTCACGACGGATCATACGTACCTCACTAGAGGGCAGCTTAAGCGTGACATAACCGCCTTCTTTAGCCATCACCTGGGCAGAAGCACCTGCGGCTCGAACAATTTGACCACCGCGACCTGGGTATAACTCAACGTTATGAACCGAGGTACCCAGAGGCATCTTATGAAGTGGCAACGCATTCCCAACTTCCAGAGGCGCATCAGGGCTGGCCACAATGGTAGAACCAACAGCTAGGCCTACGGGATGAAGGATATAACGTCTTTCGCCGTCCTCATACTGAACAAGAGAAATACGAGCATTCCGGTTGGGATCGTATTCAATTGAGAGCACTTCAGCAGTCATCTCTCGCTTGTTACGCTTGAAATCGATGACACGATAGAGACGCTTATGGCCACCACCGCGATGGCGGCAAGTGATTACACCGCGATTATTTCTTCCCTTAGCACGATGGATGGAGCGCGTTAGTTTCTTTTCCGGCTTGCTCCGAGTGATTTCTGAAAAGTCAGAAACACTGCGCTCACGAGTACCTGGAGTCAGAGGCCGATAAGTACGAATTCCCATGATTTTATTTGCAAACTAATTGAGTGCTAAGGTCGGTGCTAAACATCTGGGAAGAGGGGAATACTGTCGCCCTCAGCAAGAGTAACGACTGCCCGCTTATAGGTAGGCTTGTAACCAATAAAGCGACCCAGGCGCTTCTTCTTGCGAGGTGGATTCATGGTACTAATACCAGTTACCTTGACCTCAAACAGAGCTTCGATTGCTGCTTTAATTTCAGGCTTTGTAGCCTTCGGAGCAACCTCAAATGTGTATTGGTTGTTTTCCAGGTTTAAAGTAGCTTTTTCGGTAATAAGAGGTTTCCGAATAATATCAGGCAAGTTTCGGGAGTCAATCGCCTTAGGCACTGTACACCTCCTGAATTTTCTCAAGCGCAGCCGTTGTAACTACTAACCGATCGGCTAGAACGATGTCATAAGCATTGAGGTTAGTGGCCAAAATAAGCTTAATCTTGGCGACATTCCGCACAGAACGATAAATCACATCATTCTTTTCGGCCGTAATCATTAAAACCTTCTGATCAGGCTCAACACCCCAACGCTCCATCGCTGAAAGCACCTCTTTTGTCTTAGGTGCAGAGAGCTGATCGGCAAAGGTTTGAACCACCACCATGTCATCAACTCGACTCTGAAATGCTGTACGTAAAGCCAAGCGACGCTCTTTACGATTCATCTTGACTTCAAAGTCGCGTGGCTTAGGGCCAAAAATCACACCGCCACCACGCCAGAGGGGAGAACGATTAGATCCAGCACGAGCACGGCCAGTTCCTTTTTGACGACAAGGCTTACGACCGCCACCCCGCACCTCAGAGCGAGTCTTAGAGGACAACGTACCTAGGCGCGCCTAATGCATCTGACGCACGATGGCGCGATGAACGATGTGGGCAGCGTTATCTTCGTTAGCTACTTTTAAATCTAAGACGGCGGTACCCGCGTCGGCTCCCTGCCAGTCTTTTACTACGCAATCAACCATGATGAGTTCTTAGCCCCCTTACTTCTTGCCGACAATATTTGCAGGGGCAATATTCAACAGTGCTCCTGGCTTACCGGGAACGGCACCTTTAACGAGCAGAACATTACGCTCGCTATCAACCCTGACGATGGAAAGCTTACGTACTGTGACCTGTACATTTCCCATCTGACCAGCCATCTTCTTACCGGGATAAACTCTGCCAGGTGTTGTACCAGGGCCAATAGAACCAGGTAGACGGTGGTTTTTAGAACCGTGAGTCATGGGACCACGACTAAAATTGTGACGTTTCTGGTTTCCGGCAAATCCTTTACCAATGCTCTTGCCGGAAACATCCACCAGCTGGCCAGCCTCAAAAATATCCGCGGCTACGGTTTGCCCCAACTCAAACGTTGAACTGTCGTTAACGCGATATTCACGCAAATGACGCAGGCTAGAAGACCCTGCTTTTTTAAGATGGCCTAATTCAGGCTTATTCAATGCTTTCTCTGCCACTTCCTGATAGCCAAGCTGCACGGCGCAGTAGCCATCGGTTTGCTGCGTTTTAACTTGAGTAACAACGCAGGGGCCAGCTTGGATGACAGTAACTGGCACAGCATTGCCAGTGTCATCAAACACCTGAGTCATTCCCAGCTTTGTTCCGAGAATACCGACAGACACAATCAATCTCCGACTAAACATTTCAGCCAAACTGCAATGATTGCAGCCAGCATGGTGCGCTCCTTGTTTTTTCACAGCGGGAGCAATTGCCTAGAAAGGCACATAGAAACCCCTAAAGGAATCTATTACCCCTCTAGAAATTCAACCGTATTTGATTGAATACCTTGACGAGTGGCTAGGGCTTACAGATCTATCTCAGTGACTTTCAAACACTGAGAATGGGCCCTTTGAGCCAATAAAACCGCGCCTCAGACTTAAGCAGCATTACCGCCTAGTATCTAATTTGGCAGCGGTCTACAATAATACAGAGAATTGGAAAACTTGTCCATCATTTTCAGATTAATCTGCACTATTTATGGAATAGGCAGCATTTGTAGAACAAGTCGTCTTTAAAAACTAGGAAAGACCATAGCCGATTTTGTGACCGTTAGCGGTTAACGGTCCTAGTATACTAAGCATGTATAGACGGACCACCATATAGGCGCTGTTTGCATAAGCTATGGGATTACTTGTACTGGGCAATAAATTTGTTCGCGATTTGGAAAGCAACGGCGCACTGGGAGTACGGATACCGTTGGAAGGTGGTTTTGAGGGTCGCTATCAACGACGAATGCGGGCAGCGGGCTATGAAAGTCTTCATATGACAGCCCGTGGATTGGGAGATCTATCCGCCTATTTGGAAGATGTACATGGTGTTCGCCCCCCCCACTTGGGCAAAAAGGATATTGGACAGGCGGCGGTTGGCGAGCGTTATTTCATACCACCTGTGCTGGGATATCGATTAGAGAAAATGGTGCCGGGGATGAAAGGGATTGTGCTCTGGCTGATTGAAGGACATATATTGTCCAGCCAGGAGTTATCATTTTTGGCCTCTCTGTGTGCCGCTGACTCTCGGATTAAAGTGGTCGTCGAATTGGGAGGCGACCGCATCTTTAGGTGGTTCCCCCTTAAAGATGCGGTGAAGTCAGCATAGGCAATGCTGGCAAAGTTACAACCAAAAAGAACATTTGTTCTACAAGTCACAGATTATATTGCCAATTAGATAGCATAGGTGGGTGATTACTCTACATAACCCATTAGATGCCCTTAGG
Source organism: uncultured Leptolyngbya sp. (assembly GCA_937899365.1). Lineage (GTDB taxonomy): Bacteria > Cyanobacteriota > Cyanobacteriia > Phormidesmidales > Phormidesmidaceae > Leptothoe. Next base: position 9,420 of record CALBPH010000604.1, on the reverse strand, counting down.
CTTGGCCAATGGTTCAAGCTTATTTGCGGCGCTAGCTACCAAGATGTCTCAAAAATTCGAAATTTGTCCCTGGTGTACAGCCTCGCAGGGGCAGATTGTATTGATGTGGCTGCCGACTTAGCAGTGGTCCATGCTGCATGGGAAGGGATCGTTGCGTCGACGTTAGTATCACCATTAAGTGCGACCCAGCGTCCCTGGTTGATGGTGAGCTTAAATGATGGACAAGACCCTCACTTTCGAAAAGCTTGGTTTGATGGCCAACAATGTCCGAAAGAGTGTCTTAGACCTTGCGAACGCATATGTCCAGCGGATGCCATATCGAGCGTATCGTCAGAGGTAGAGGCTCCATGCCCAGGTGTGGTGGCCGAGCGCTGCTATGGCTGCGGTCGTTGTTTGCCTGTGTGTCCCTACGGGCTGATTGAGGAGCAAGCGTTCACGGTAGCTGTAGATGAAATTTTGCCAACCTTGCTGCCTTACATAGACGCTGTTGAAATCCATACCCAAATTGGTAGACAGACGGAATTTCGACACCTGTGGCAGCAGTTAGCGCCCCATATTTCTCAATTACAGCTAGTAGCCGTTAGCTGTCCTGATAGTGCTCCCCGCAGCAACGCCATCGTTGATTACCTAACTCATCTTTACTATTTGATGTCGCCTAAGCCCCACCATATTCTGTGGCAGACTGACGGTCGCTCTATGAGTGGGGATATTGGCAAAGGGACCACCCGTGCCACTATTCGATTAGCGCAAAAGGTCTTAAACGCCCGTTTACCTGGCTATGTTCAACTGGCGGGCGGGACAAATGATTACACGGTAGATAAGTTGCGATCGCTAAATCTGCTGCAAGGGCCTCATCAGTTTAGTCAGCCAGCTCAGGCTGCCCTCCCAACTATCAACGGCGTTGCCTATGGCAGCTACGCCCGGCAGTTAGTAAAGTTGGGTGACGGTCATTTGGAAGAGCATCCCCAGGAACTGTGGCAACAAGTTAGCTTGGCCCGTAACTTAGTCAATCAGATCAAATCCAACGTCACTAATGAATCCGTTATTTCACAGATCTCAACGCAAAATAATCCAGGGGAAACCTCAGTCGTTACAGCAGTCCCGCCATAAAATCTCCACAAGATGTAGAAATACATCTAGGGACGACCTTCGTCATATTTGCGGTTAGGCATTTAACCATCCGCAGCTGTTTCTAAATTCTCTGTTTCACTTCCGAATCATATGGCTCGTTCAGACGAATATCAGCCCACACCGGAATCGACTTCTGCATCGTCTAGTATTACCCCTCCCATCCATGACGATTTAGATCAGCTGCTTAGCATCTTGCCCGCAGCACTGCGTGACCCACTGAACAACCATCCCCAGCGCCATCAGCTAATTGAGGTAATTCTTGATTTGGGTAGACGGCCCGAAGCCAGATTTCCAGGAGAAGCAACCTACCTTTCAGATCAGGTCGTTTCTAGAGAAGAGCTGGAACATTGCATTGGGCGTGTCGGCACATTTGGCGGCGACAATCGAGCCGGTATTGAAAAGACCCTACACCGCATTAGCGCTATGCGGAATCGAAGTGGCACCATCATTGGCCTCACCTGTCGAGTAGGTCGTGCCGTTTTTGGCACCGTAGAGATGATCCGCGACCTTATAGAGGCAGGGCAATCGATTTTACTCTTGGGTCGTCCAGGTGTGGGCAAAACCACGGCCCTACGGGAAATCGCCCGCGTACTGGCGGATGATCTCGACAAACGTGTTGTCATTATTGATACGTCGAATGAAATTGCTGGCGATGGTGATATTCCTCACCCTGCCATTGGTCGTGCCCGCCGGATGCAGGTAACTCGGCCAGAACACCAACATCAGGTGATGATCGAAGCCGTGGAAAATCACACCCCTGAGGTCATCATCATTGATGAAATTGGCACCGAACTAGAGGCACTGGCGGCTCGAACAATCGCTGAACGTGGCGTGCAACTGGTGGGCACAGCCCACGGGAATCAGTTAGAAAATCTGATCAAAAACCCCACCCTAGCTGACCTAATTGGCGGTATTCAGACTGTCACCCTAGGGGATGATGAAGCGCGTCGTCGGGGCAGTCAAAAAAGCGTATTGGAACGCAAAGCACCGCCCCCATTTGACATGGCCATTGAGATGCTAGAGCGGCAGCGGTGGGTAGTCCATGAAGACGTTTCAACAACAGTTGACCACCTGCTGCGGGGTCGGCTTCCAGAAACGCAGATCCGCACCGTTGGGGACAGTGGCAAGGTGGTCATTACCCATGAACTCCCGGATGTCGTTAGTCAGCGCCGCACAACTCGGCGTACCGGCAGCCGAGGTTGGAGAGAAACCGGTCAGATGGATCCTGTTTCCTCCCAGCGTTCTCGTCGCGCTGGCCCTATCCCTTTGCCGTTACCCACACCTACCGACGATTTTCAAACGCTATTGGATCAACAGTTAGATACAGGAGATTTAGAGTTATCGACACTGGTAGGTCCCAATGGCGAAGACCTGATACCGATTTATCCCTATGGCATTAGCCGCGAACAGCTACATCATGTGATCGATACGCTGAAGTTACCGGTATCAATCACTAAGGAATTAGGGGTGGCGCAGGCTGTGCTGGCGTTGCGATCGCACGTACGCAACCACTCTAAACTTAAAACCATTGCCAAATCTCGCCAGATCCCTATCTACACCGTCAAATCCAATACCATCCCACAAATCACACGAGCTCTACAGCACTTACTCGATATTGATCCCAGAGATCAAGCAGACGCCATTGACCTTTCCCTATTTACCCGTCAAGGAGAAGATGATGAGCTAGAAGCCCTTGAAGAAGCAAGACTAGCCGTTGAGCAAATTGTCATTCCCAAAGGGCAGCCCGTTGAGCTACTTCCCCGTTCTGCCAAAATCCGAAAAATGCAACATGAACTCGCTGAGCACTACAGACTCAAGTCTTTAAGTTTCGGCGACGAGCCCAATCGCCGACTAAGGATTTTTCCTGCCTAGTAAAAGCGTTGATAGCCAGCTATTCTCCCCAAGATTTCTCCTCCGTACCCCATTCCGATAAGATGAGCACTACAGGCCCAGTGGCCAGGCACACCAAAGTGGAGCCATCTTAATTGGGAACTAAGTTTATGAAACGCATTTTGTCTCGCTTGTTTGCATTTGCTCTAGTGGCAGTCCTGGGTCTCACCGGCTGCGGTGGTGAGGGCATGGGAGCCGATGGCCTAAGTGGCAACTATCGCCAAGACACAATAGCGGTGGTAGAAACCCTTAGAACTGCCATCGAACTTCCTGCAGACGCCCCAAATTTACCTGAGGTTCGGACCCAGGCAAGACAGCAGATTAACGCTTTTTCAGCTCGCTATCGACGGACCGCAGGCGCGTCAAGCCTCAGCTCTTTTGCAACCATGCAAACGGCTCTCAATGCTTTAGCGGGGCACTACAGCTCCTATCCAAATCGCCCTATCCCAGCAAAGCTTAAAACTCGCCTCGAGCAAGAGTTTAAGCAGGTTGAGATGGCCCTTCGACGAGAAGCAGCATAGGGGGCAACGCCTAATCAACGCTCAATAATTCATAAATAAAAAGCCCCGCCATGAGTTAAGTGGCAGGGCTTTTTATTTATCAACAATGAGACCAATCAATCTAATCGTGTGTCACATATAGCAATTGACAGATGCACTCGTAGACTGCTAATCAGGTTCACTGCGAGCTAAGATTCTCAGATACATCCGCTGTCCTAACTAACCCAACAGATACGGCACTGTACCCAGGGGAATACGACAGAGCCTCAAACAGGCATCGACATGCAGGAAGCTCAGTAAGTACACATCAATGATTCGCAACAAAAATTAATTGACTGCTTGTTAAGCTGTTTGCTAGGATTACACTTCTGTAGGCAAGTTTTATTAAATTTTTCAGCATGAAAGTACGGGCATCCGTCAAAAAAATGTGCGACAAGTGTCGGGTGATCCGTCGACGCGGTCGGGTTATGGTGATCTGTAGTAACCCTAAGCATAAGCAACGTCAGGGTTAGTCGCTGTAGCAGGTTTAACGATTTTTTCATATTCAATTTAGCGGTTTTCCACTGAACGGTCAGTAATGGCACAACCGCACGACAGCAAATTAGGGAGAAAGCACGGTGGCACGTATTGCAGGCGTTGACCTACCCAGGGATAAGCGCATTGAGATTGGATTAACTTATATCTACGGCATTGGTCCAAGCCGTTCAAAACAAATCTTGGCAAAGACTGGGGTCAATGCTGACATTCGCGTCAAGGACTTGGTCGATAGCGATGTGGCCAAACTTCGGGAAGTCGTTGAGAACGACTATCAGATCGAGGGAGATCTGAGGCGTTGGGAAAGCATGAACATCAAGCGGCTAATGGACATTGGCTGCTATCGAGGTCGTCGCCATCGCATGGGTTTGCCGGTACGGGGCCAGCGCACACGCACCAACGCGCGCACACGTCGCGGTAAGCGATTAGCCATTGCTGGCAAGAAAAAGCCTGGTAAGAAGTAGAGCCCAACTATGACGCCAATCTGGAGGTGATCTTTAATCGGGTTGCTAATGGGGACATGCGTGATACAACAGAAAGGGCATTTTGACAAGGCAACATGTCATTAGATAGGTTGCTGGTCGATAGCTAGAAAAGTTTTGAAGAGTTAACGTTTTCGGAAGACACGAATTATGGCAAAAGGCGTCAAGCGCGCGGGTGGACGCAAATCACGTAAGAATGTCCCCAACGGTGTTGTTCACATCCAATCGACATTCAACAACACCATCGTGACCATTACAGACACGAAAGGTGATGCTATTTCATGGGCATCAGCTGGGTCCAGTGGCTTTAAAGGTGCCAAAAAAGGCACTCCCTTTGCAGCGCAGACTGCCGCTGACAGTGCAGCACGTCGGGCTATGGACCAAGGTATGCGTCAGGTTGAAGTAATGGTCAGCGGTCCAGGTGCTGGTCGAGAAACTGCCATTCGTGCTCTACAAGGGGCTGGGCTAGAAATCACCCTGATTCGAGACGTAACCCCTATTCCTCACAACGGCTGCCGCCCCCCCAAGCGTCGCCGTGTTTAAATTTGATATCTATCAGCTAATAATCAGCCAGCAGTCATAGCTATCTAAGGGAGGCCACCGCAGTGGGACAGTTTCAAGTTGAATGCGTAGAGTCGATTGTCGATGATGACCAGAGTCAGTTTAGTCGGTTTGTCATCGAACCCCTTGAGCGCAGTCAGGGTATTACGGTAGGCAATGCTCTTAGACGGGTGCTGCTCTCAAACCTAGAGGGCGCCGCAATTACTGCCGTTCGCATGGCAGGAGCAAATCACGAATTTGCGACTATTCCGGGAGTTCGTGAAGATGTTCTAGACATCATTCTCAATCTCAAAGAGGTTGTTCTAAAAACCTATACTAACCAGCCGCAAATTGGGCGTTTGGCCGTACAGGTACCAGCAACAGTGACTGCCGCTCACTTTGAGCTACCTGCTGAAGTTGAGCTGATTAATCCAGACCACTATGTGGCGTCAGTGGCTCAAGGGCATACACTCGAAATGGAATTTCGAGTAGAGAACGGCCGTGGTTACCGAGCTGTTAGCAACAATAGGGATGAAGCAACTGCATTAGACTTTATGCAGATTGATGCCATCTTTATGCCCGTTCGCAAGGTTAATTACTCTGTTGAAGAGACTATTGTCGGGGCGGATCAACCCAAGGACCGCCTGATTATGGAGGTCAACACCAACGGGAGCCTAACGCCTCAGCAAGCCATGAGCCAGGCAGCAGACATCTTAGTAGATTTATTTAATCCACTGAAGGATGTCACCCTTGAGCCCAAGCGGGATGAGGATGTTAAGGAAGAGGATACAACCTATCAAATTCCGATTGAGGAATTACAACTGTCTGTCAGGGCTTACAACTGTCTGAAGCGAGCGCAAATCAACTCGGTCTCTGATTTGCTGGACTACAGCCAAGAAGATCTCCTAGAGATCAAAAACTTTGGCCAGAAATCAGCGGAAGAAGTCGTTGAAGCGTTGCACTATCGCCTTGGCATCATGTTGCCGATGGAGAAGCCAGCCAAGTCGTCTTAGGACTCTGGTTCTCGGCCTTGAATTATATTCAGGCCACCTTCCGAAGCCCCAGGCTTCGGTTTTTTCTTGTCTACAGCGCTAACACTGAGGAGATCCCATGCGCCACCGTTGCCGTACGCCCCACCTGGGCAAACCTGCTGATCAGCGTCGTGCTTTGCTACGAGCGCTGACAACCGAGCTCATTCGTCATGGTCGAATTAAAACAACCCTGACCCGTGCCAAAGCTGTCCGGTCTGAAGCTGAGCGGATGATTACCTTGGCCAAAGAAGGTACCCTTGCCGCTCGACGACGAGCTATGGGTTACATGTACGACAAAGATCTTGTCCATGCTCTCTTTGAGCAGGCTCCCACTCGCTATGCAGAGCGTCAGGGCGGATATACTCGCATTGTACGTACAGTCAGTCGCCGTGGTGACAATTCTGTTATGGCGATTATTGAGCTCACCTAGCCTTACTCTCAATGGCCAATCGTACCCTTGCTAAACAGTTAGAGGCTGTGCCTGAAAACGAAAAAGGGACCCATAGGGTTGCTATCGTTATTCAATATCAAGGCACCCACTTTCGTGGTTGGCAACGTCAGCCAGAGGAGCGAACGGTACAGGCAGAGATTGAGGATGCGATATCGTCCGTGTTGGGGTCAAAAGTCACGATCCACGGAGCAGGACGAACCGATACAGGCGTGCACGCAGCCGCTCAGGTAGCACACTTTGATGTTCCGAAAGTCATCCCCGCTTATCGGTGGGCGGCTATTCTCAATCATCGATTGAGTCAGGATATCGTTATTCGTGCCTCAGCCCATGTTCCCGACGATTGGCATGCCCAATACTCCGCCCAATGGCGGCGGTATCGATACACCATTTATACCGATACCTGTCCAAATCTCTTTGTTCGTCCCTACACTTGGCACGTTTACCATGAACCGTTGGACGATCAGCTAATGCAGTCGGCATTAACCCCCATGGTGGGTTATCATGAGCTAACTGCGTTTCATCGCGCGGGGTCTAGTCGTGCCCATTCGTGGGTTGAGTTGCAAGCGGCTGAGTGCCTCCGTCGAGGACCGTTTGTTCAGGTTGAGCTGCAGGCTGCTGGTTTTCTCTATGGCATGGTGCGCCTGGTGATGGGCTTGCTGGTCAGGGTAGGGCGAGGCCGCCTAACCCCTGCTGCTTTTACCGAACTTTGGCAGTCGGGGAGACGTGACTTGGTAAAGCACGCCGCGCCCCCCCAAGGACTTTGCCTGTTGCGGGTAGGTTATCAACACTTTCCTTTTGCACCGGATGCGTGGTTTGACACCCAGCCACGACTGACGCTGCACTCCACCGCAAAGAATTTGGCTGTTTAGATTGTTATCTGCAATCGGAGAGATAAAGCCCGCTACTCTCTCAAAAATGGCGGCCTCCCCCTACAGTTCGTTAATATCAGAGCCTAAGCATGTCTAAGACCTACATCCCTCCCATTCAAGAGATCGACAAGAAGTGGTATGTCGTCGATGCTGCGGATAAGCGGCTTGGCCGCCTTGCCACAGAGATTGCCAGTATTCTACGGGGCAAAAATAAGCCCACGTTCACGCCCAATATGGACACGGGTGACTTTGTCGTTGTAATCAATGCCGAGAAGGTGGCTGTCACTGGAAGGAAGCGTGAGCAAAAGCTTTATCGTCGCCACTCTGGTCGCCCCGGTGGAATGAAAGTTGAGACATTCGACCAGCTACAGAATCGCATTCCCGAGCGCATTGTGGAAAAAGCTGTCAAGGGAATGCTGCCTAAGAATGCGCTTGGACGCAAACTGTTTACGAATTTGAAAGTTTATGCTGGTCCTGAGCATCCCCACGACGCTCAGAAACCTGAAGCCATCAATCTCTAAGTCATTCTATTTAGTCGCATTTAGTAGGAGAGCATACTCACATGTCGGAAGGACAATCTGATCGCGTTGTTTATTGGGGTACCGGTCGTCGCAAGGCATCTGTTGCCCGTGTACGTTTAGTACCTGGGGATGGCAAACTTGTCGTTAACGGAAAACCTGGCGAAACCCATCTCCAAAATAATGCCGCTTACATGTCGGCTACCAAGGCTCCGCTTGAAACCCTTGGTTTAGAATCTGACTACGATATTTTAGTCAATGTTCGTGGTGGTGGACTGACCGGTCAAGCCGATGCCATTAAACTCGGTGTGGCCCGTGCGCTCTGTGAGCTAGACCCCGCTAACCGTGGTCCTTTAAAGATTGAAGGCTACCTAACCCGTGACCCTCGCTGTAAGGAACGGAAGAAGTACGGTTTGAAGAAAGCGCGTAAAGCCTCCCAGTTCTCCAAACGTTAATGTTTGGGTTATTTAGTTTTTAACCATTTCACTACCCGGAACAGAACAATGCCAAAAGCTGATATTCATCCCGAGTGGTATCCCGATGCCAAGGTTTACTGCGACGGCAAATTAATCATGACCGTGGGCTCCACAAAGCCCGAGTTACACGTCGATGTGTGGTCTGGCAACCATCCTTTCTATACAGGTACTCAGAAAATTATCGATACGGAAGGTCGTGTGGAGCGCTTCCTACGTAAGTACGGTATGTCTGATAGCCAAAAGAGCGACGAAAGCACCGAAGGTTAGCTGCTAATCACGTCATCTTGAATCCGAGGGGTTGCTATATCCCTCGGATGTTTTTGTATATGGCCCCTACTAGTAGCATTAACCCGCTTACCTATTTGCAATTCTATGGCTGAGCAATATCTCCTCGACAAACTGAAGTCGGTTGACCAAACTTTTGACGAACTCACTCGCCGCCTTGCCGATCCGGACGTAGCTAAAGACCCGGACGAATTTCAGAAAATCGCTAAAGCACGGGCTTCGTTAGAAGAAACCATCAACACTTACGACGAGTGGAAAAAAGCTCAGTCAGATTACGAAGGGGCGCAGGAAGTATTTAAAGAATCCGCTGGGGATGAAGAACTGCGGGAAATGGCGGCAATGGAAGTTAAGGAACTTCAAGAAACCATCCAAACCCTCGAGGCACGGTTAAAAGTATTATTGCTACCGAAAGATCCCAACGACGATAAGAATATTATGTTGGAGATTCGTGCTGGCACAGGCGGCGATGAAGCAGGAATCTGGGCAGGAGATTTGTTGCGCATGTATTCTCGCTTCTCGGAAGGCCAGGGATGGAGAGTGCAGACTCTTAGTCATTCAGTCGCTGACATGGGGGGCTGCAAAGAGGCGATCTTAGAAATTACAGGCGACCAGGTCTATAGCAAACTGAAGTTTGAAGCCGGTGTCCATCGGGTGCAGCGGGTACCGGCCACAGAAACCAGCGGTCGTGTCCATACGTCCACGGCAACCGTAGC
>CALBPH010000603.1 GCA_937899365.1 uncultured Leptolyngbya sp. | reverse complement strand
ATAGAACAGTCTTCTAAAAACAATATTACCTTTGAAAAATACGCCAATACCCCAATCTCATACGGAAGTCTAATTGACGGATCAGTTAAACCCAGATTGTCGTCGTTTTTTTAACATCAGCCTCAAAAACATCAAACCCTTAATTTTTATTTGAAAAATATAAACTTAGCCACATTAATAAAACCCTTAAAACAAGCACTTTCAGTCAACTTAACCAATTAAGCAGTTTTAACTCGCCTCAAAAAAATTCAAAAATACAGTAATTTACACTATGCGAAAAGACTCATATTAAGTTAACTTTTCTATCAGTAAATCAACTTAATGAAATTTACTGACATCTAAGACAACATACGTACATCTACTGATGTGGTTTTTACCCTATTCAGAGATTCTAATGTTGTTCCCTGGTTATTCAATAGTTTGCTATGCAATCTAGTTATCGTATGTCCCTACATTGCTAGGGAAGATTTCTAGTGGCATCGCTCTCAGGATTTTTAGATGCGCTGAGTTGTTCTTTTCTCAATCCAGAAAAGTCGTTATCTAGCCTTTAATTCTTGCAGCATCGATTGCAATAAAAAATCATGGTGGAAAATTTTACCCATTTACTAGCTCACCAACAGTTTGAGGTGCACGCTGCCCAGACTCCAGATGCTATTGCGATTGTTGACCAGGGGCGTCAATTTACTTATCAACAGCTAAACGCCAGAGCAAATCAGCTAGCCCGCCACCTCACAAAACATCAGGTCGGGCCAGACACACTAATTGGTGTTTGTTTACACCGTTCCCCTAGTCTCATTATTGCCCTACTGGCCATCCTCAAAGCTGGTGGGGCCTACATCCCGCTAGATCCTGAGTATCCGGTTGAGCGGCTAGCCATGATGAGAGAAGATTCCCAACTAGCTTTGCTGCTGACAACTCGACATAACCTCTCAGATTGGATGACTGGCAGTAGGGCCATCGAGCTAGATACTCAATGGGATGACATTGCAAAAGAATCAACCCAAAACCTAGACACTCCAATCCAGCCCAATCATTTGGCCTATATCATCTATACGTCTGGATCTACAGGCAAACCCAAAGGTGTCATGATCGAGCATGGCTCACTGGCAGCTTACGTAGAGACAGCCGCCGTGGAATATGCCATCACCCCAGACGATCGAGTCCTCCAGTTTGCCTCAGTCAGTTTTGATACCTCCGCTGAAGAAATCTACCCTTGCCTTGCTAGGGGAGCAACACTGGTCCTCAGAACAAATGAGATGATTGGCTCTGCTCAGTCCTTTTTAGACCAGTCTCAGGCTTGGGGCATCACAGTCTGGAACCTGCCGACAGCTTTTTGGCATTTTCTAGCCACCGAGTTCACCCGCTTAACTATATCCCCTCCTCCCAGCCTCCGCTTGGTCATCATCGGGGGAGAAAAAGCCCTAACAACACGGCTAGAACTCTGGCAACAGCAAGTAAGCAACTCGGTTCGCCTAATCAATACCTATGGACCGACCGAAACAACAATTGTCGCCACCATGTGCGATTTGGCAGGTCCCCATGCCGTTACAGCTGCAAAAGAATTACCCATCGGCCAAGCTATTCCCCAAAGTCAGCTTTATGTACTAGATGAGCAGCTAAAAAGAGTCCGCCCCGGCACGGCTGGTAATCTTTATATCGGTGGCACAGGTGTCGCCCGTGGCTATCTCAATCGCCCCCAACTCACCGCAGAACGGTTTGTAATCAACCCATTTAGCCAGACAGCAGTCAACGCATTACCCGAGCGGATTTATCAAACAGGAGATCGCGTTCGAGATCGTGGCGATGGCCTATTGGAGTTTTTAGGTCGTACCGATCATCAAGTTAAAATTCGTGGTTTTCGGGTCGAGCTGTTTGAAATTGAAGCAGTGCTCAATCAGCATCCAGATGTCTGCGAAGGCATCGTCTTAGCCAAAAGCGATGCCCTGGGGAATCAGCGGCTAGTGGCTTATATTTTGCCAGAGCACAGTAGCAAACAGGGTCCAGAGAACTGGGTTGCCACCATGCGCAATCATCTCAAAGCAACCCTGCCCGACTATATGGTGCCTTCGCTGTTTTTAGTCCTCAACAGTCTTCCCCTAACGCCCAGTGGCAAAGTTGACCGCAAGGCCCTGCCCGAGCCTGAGCAGGCTCAACCGTCTGCTACTGCTGCTGATTCTTATCAAACATCACTCGAAAAAGAGCTTGCCAGTCTGTGGTCTCAGGTATTGAAGCTCCCAGTTAATCACCGTGACGATAGTTTCTTTGAGCTAGGTGGCAACTCCTTACTAGCCGCCCATCTGGTCAGCTTGCTCAAAGAAAAATTAGACCTAGAACTTCCTGTTCGATGTATCTATGAAACCCCAACCATTGCCGGACTAGTCCAGACAGTTGAAACAATTCAACAATCTGGCAATAATGCCCTCACCCTGCTGACCGATCTGAAAACTCAACCCATCCCTGCTTCTCCAAAAATCGTCACCCGCAAGCCAATACTGACAGATCTGACCTCTCCCGAAAATATCTTCTTGACCGGTGCTACCGGGTTTCTCGGGGCTTTCTTACTATACGAGCTCATTCAACAAACTAATGCCACTATCTACTGCCTAGTGCGTGGGACAAACCGATATGAAGGACTACGAAGACTACGGGCCAATTTTGCCAAGTACTCTCTCCCCGCAGGTGTATTGGCAAAACGCATTGTCCCGGTCTCCGGAAGCCTAGACCAATCAAATTTTGGCCTATCCATGGTTCAATTTGCGCGGCTAGCCAACACAATAGACGTCATTTACCATTCTGGGGCTATGGTGAATTTCGTCAAACCCTATTCGGCCCTAGAAGATACTAATGTTCAGGGCACTCGCCAGATCTTAAAACTGGCCTGCCAAGGAAAGTTAAAACCCATCAACCATATCTCAACCGTAGGTGTGTTTGGGGCCACTGCCTACTTTACGGGCCGACCAACCGTCTATGAGGACGATGACTTAAACCTTAGCCGCGATTTTTTGTGTTGGGATGATGGCTATGCTCAAACTAAGTGGGTTGCAGAAAAGCTTATTCTCGATGCCCGTGACCAAGGAATTCCCATCACCATCTTCAGACCCGGATTCATTATGGGGAGCAGCCAAACCGGCGCGACTAACCCCAATGATTTTCTCTCTCGCTCTGTCAAGGGATGTATTCAACTGGGTTATTATCCTGACCTGTCCAACTTTAAAAATCAGGTTGTCACCGTCGATTATGCCAGTCGAGCCATTGTTCATCTTTCCCAGCAGTCCAGCTTAGTTGGCCAAACCTTTCATCTATCACCCTGGGTAGCTAGCACTGATTTAGCTTGGAACGATCTCTTTGAATGCATCAATCGCTATGGATATTCCATGGAGAAGCTAACCTACACTCACTGGGTAAATAAGCTCAATCAGCAGTGCCAAGAGTCTCAAACAAATGCCCTCTACCCACTGCTGCCCTTCCTAAATGAAAAAGTTTATAAGCAAGAGCTGACTATCCTCGAACTGTACGAAAACACATCGGATTTTGATTGTCAGAATACGATATCAGGCCTAAAGAACAGCAATATTAACTGCCCGGTCGTTGATATGGATTTAATTTACACGTATCTGACCGAACTCGATCCTGCAACGGATGCGAAAAAGATCCTGTCTCAGACGGCTTAACTTGCCCACATAGACAGACTACGTCCAATAAGACATCACCGAACTACGGCTTTAAAGAACGTGGTTCGGTGATGCTGGGCCATAAAACAGTCAGTACTATGAAGCAATTGATTTCATCAGAATTACGTCTGCTTGCATTGCACGAATAGATTGCTGGCTCGGAATTTTAATTAAAAATTGTGTTCCTTCTCCAAGGGAAGAGGTACAGGTTAAGGTGCCTCCATGTTTCTGAGCGATAATCTCATGACTAATGGCTAATCCCATACCGGTTCCCTGGCCAACGGGTTTGGTTGTAAAGAAAGGATCAAACAACCGAGTTTGCACATCCTTCGGAATACCAGGACCATTATCAGAGATAGAAATCGTCACCCAACCATTGTCTAGTTGCCGAGTTTGAATGTGGATAATCGGCGGCGCTGTTGATAACTCTGGAGAAGCACACTCCCCGTGGCTATCGCCCTGAAGTGCAGAGTCAGTGGTTGCCATCTCCAACGCATCAATGGCATTCGACAAAATGTTCATAAAGACCTGATTTAGCTGACCAGGATAACACTCTATTAACAACAGACCATCGTAGTCCTTTGTAATTTGGATGTCGGAGTGATTAGAGTATCCTTTGGTACGATGCTTCAAAATCATCAGTGTGCTGTCAATCCCCTCATGAATATCAGCCGTCTTAAACTCTGACTCATCCAGACGAGAGAATATTCGCAAAGATTTGACGATTTCTCGAATCCGTTCAGCACCAACCTGCATGGATGCCATAACTTTGGGCAAATCTTCCATCACAAAATCTAGATCTATTGATTCGACCAACACATTAATATCGTCATCAGGCAGCGTTTGTTTTTGCTGATAGAGATCAACTAAACCGAGCAAATTCTGAACATAATCATTCGCATGCTGCAGGTTGCCATAAATAAAGTTGATAGGATTATTGACCTCATGCGCAACCCCCGCCACCATTTGGCCTAGGGCCGACATTTTCTCATTCTGTAACATGTGAGCCTGGGCATAATGCAGCTCCCGTAACGTATTTTGTAATTCTTGAGTGCGCGCATCAACTCGTTCTTCTAAATCTTCGTTGAGGGCTTCTAACTCGCTAAATGTTTGTTGGAGTTGCTGTGCCATCAGTGAAAATGAATCGGCCAAACCATCTAGTTCCTGAATGCCGGCCCGATCAAGACGAATATCTAAGAGCTCCATCTCGTGAGGGTTAGCCTTGTCTGTGGCAAATCGATCTCGGGCCGCGGCAGCCAACTTTTGACTGGCCTGGTTAAGTTTAAAGACGGGTTGAGTAATGCGCTGAGAGGTAAAGATTCCGAGAATAGTTGCAGCCACCAGTGCCGCCAAACACAAAAAGAACGTTATGCGGTTATTGGCATTGAGCTCGGCCGTAAAGTCCAACTCGGGCACAATGGTCACCACCACCCAATCCAATCCATATTCGTCGTGCCAGGGCTTAACGCGAACATAATAACGGTTACCGTTGACGCGCAACTCAAGCTGCTGCTCAACATCAACATTCCACCCCTCCAATTTCTCTTGAAGCTGTTGAGTGATTTGTTGAGTCAGTGGATCTGTACTATCTTTAATAGCCGTTCGTTGAATATCGTCACCATTCAATTTGAAGGGCTTTGTAATGCCAGAATTGGCAATCAGCATGCCATCTCGCTCAATAATAAAAATTTGCCCGGAGGGGCTAATCTCTAATTCCTTGAGAAAATCACTGAGCTTTAATAGATGAATATCAGCTGCAATCATCCCCAATAGGCGGTCATTGCCATCGAAAATAGGGCGACTTGCTGACGCTGTGATGTAGGGATAGCCGCCGGGAAAGGACCACACATAGATCGGAGCCCAAATTGGACGGTTAGCATCAATGGGTTCGTTATACCAGGCTTCGTTAAAATTATCGAAATCCCATTTTTCATTAAGACCGGCACGATTTCCTTCGTCATCCACCGCATAATTCGAAACATTATTAGGCAGCTGTCCGGTCCATTCTTCTAAGGTCAGAGTGTTGCCGTCATACTTAGCGACGCCTGCCCCTGCCCCTGTCGTCAGCCCATACCCCACATAGGTCAGATCATAGACCTGCATTTGCCCCCAAAAGTATCGAGCCGCCTTCTCAGGATCATTAACGTCTAAAAGTCCTAGCTTGACCGCATCAGCATTAATATGGTTTATCGTTTGGGGAACAGCCAGATAGCTATCTAAATGATTAGTGACCGAATCGTTAGTTTTATCGATTAAATCAGCTGCTAAGGTATCAACTGCTTTCTGACCGTTACGAAATGACAGATAACCGACCAAACCAACCGCAGCAAAGATTTGCACCACAAACGGAACAACTAAAATAAGTTTGACCGGAAGTGGAAAATAAGAGCGGGATGTTTCTGTCATAAGCTCTGGTCTGAAACGAAAATATGCTCTAGCTCGAAATCTCTATTGAGAGAGCCTCTATTAGCAGACAGCCTCTAATTCAGTCGATATCTCAGAAATATAGAGTCTTTATGATTGCTCTATATAATAATTCCCCTATATGAAGGATTTCAAACCAGAACGCCATTTTGAACTGTGACTGACCTGGAGTACCAATATCTTTGTCTGCTCAAGGCCCAAAAGTAGCTTTTGAAATCTTGCCAACGTTTTACGTCCCACTAAATTCAGTATATTCTTTCATCTTCAAAGAATTTAGTAGCTTTTAGTCCAGTATTTAGCCCAGTATTGGCTGAAATAAGTCACTACCACGTTAATCGCAGCCCCTGTTGCACCATCTCTTCTTTCAGCACCGGCATATGCGCAACAATATCAGATGCAGATACGTCAGGCTGTGTCACCAGCCAACTGGCTGAAACCCCAGCTGCCGCACCCACTCCCCACTCACTCATGTGCACTCGGGTCAGTGCATTGACAATATGACTTACGGCAATACTCTTGCCGCCAATGAGAAGATTATTGACTCCCTGGGGAATCAAACTCTCTAAGGGAATTTGCACTGGACGCACCACAAATTCTTTTGCTGGTGCACTGCCTGCTTCCCAGGAAGGTTCACCATTGCGGTAGCGACAGCCGTGAATATCAATGTCGTAATGACTCACGGCTATCGTTGTCGGTGAAAAGTCTCGACCGCCTGCTTGGTCAATCCTCAAATCGGCTTCACGCATAAAAAAAGCATCATCACCATAGGCCATGCGACCTAAAATACGACGGCCTTCACGAATATAGGGCACCATACTCAACCCTGATTGAGTTCCCATATGCGCCTCTTGCCCCGACAGGTAGCTGAGGGGAAAGTTTGGTTGTGACTGTGTTTGCAGTAGCCAGCGGGCAAACAGTAGAGCATGATCTTCACCTTGGCGTAGCGCCGTAGTGGAGATACCGCCTAACCAATTTTGCTGCTGATCGCTAGCTTGAATCTGCTCTGCTGTAAAAATCAGCGGTGGATTCATCCAGGTCCAATCGTTACCACGGTTCCAATTCACCATGGTCATATCCCCTAATACAGGTGCAGCCTGAAACGGATCATTACGTGTGGTGCTGACAATACGCCGGTAGTTAAAAAAGCTTCGCCCAACAAAAAAGGGAAACCCCTCCATACTGAAAATTTTCTCATGCTCATGAATGGGGTATAGCGGCGGCTGTTGCTGCAGGGCTTTCTCGAGTGTTGCTAAACTTTTACCCTCATCATTGTGAAGCGCGACAACAAAAGGATAGGTAAAGGCTTGGGTACAGTCTGGGTTATCTTTTTCTGAGCCGTTGATTTCACCTGTTGTAGTACTAGCATCTGATCCTAGTCGATGGGGTAGATTTGCCCAGCCCACGAGTTCTCCGGTGTCGGTGGCATCAATCACAACCATGCGCTTTCCCGCAGGGGGCTCTAACCGTAGGGGTACTTTTTCAAATGTGTCGTCTGCTGACCAGGCATACCAGCTGGCTAGCTCTTGGGAAAACCGTCCTACGGGCACGTAGCTCTGACTGCGAGGCACGCGCTGTACCGCGTGGATTGCGACAATCTCTTTGCCGCTATGATCAAAGCTGGCTCCTTTGAAAGCCGTCTGAGTTTGCCAACGACTTTTAGGCGATTGGCGGGCAGCCTTTTCTAGATGTTGTTGAGCAGCCGTTGCTCCAGCCTGGGGCACAAAACAGAGATGGCCAACCCAACATGCATTCACCTCCTCAACAGTCACAGAGTCTTTGCCAGTCCAGGTTGGCAGTGTAATGGTTTGCTGGGAAATCTGTTGTTTAAAGGCTTGCCAACTGGGTGAAAAGTTCTGCTCAGCACGCATGGCCAAAGATTCATCGATAGCTGATACCCCTTGGGAACTGATTTGCCCGCCGAGCCACGGTGTAAGTTCGATCAAACAGGTAATCGCCCCAGCTTCCATGGCATGGTAAGCAGCCGCAACACCGCCAAGGGAGCCACCAAGCACCACAACTTCGCATTCCCAAGTATCTTGGGCTGTGGGTAGCGGCATGAGGTTGGGTCTGCCATTGGCCAAAATAGGCGGCGATGGCGACGATACCACTGGGACATCAGCTATTTCTTGCTGGGGGGCACAGGCACCGCACGCCAGTAATACTGTTAACCAGCCTAGGTATTTAACCAAAGGGCATTGAGCCATGGGTGATCGTTTTGGTGGCAGCGCTGATGATTGTAACGGTGGACTACCCCTGTAGGCCTAGCAAGCACATAACAATTTATCCGTTCTGGTAGCTTTTTCGTGTTGTCTCGGCTTAGAATCTCTGTCTCTGCCCAGGAGCGCTTCTC
The DNA here is from genome assembly GCA_937899365.1 of uncultured Leptolyngbya sp. Taxonomy (GTDB): domain Bacteria; phylum Cyanobacteriota; class Cyanobacteriia; order Phormidesmidales; family Phormidesmidaceae; genus Leptothoe. Next base: position 5,841 of record CALBPH010000603.1, on the reverse strand, counting down.
TGCCCAGGACTTCTAAAGTCGACTTGATGGGGTTTGGGAAACAGCGCCGGCAATAAGCTGTTGAAATCGTCTGGTCAGGGCAATAGCGGCCACTAGCTGACCCAACGCCAAACACCACCACAGCCCCACCCCCTGCCAACCCAACACGTGCCCCACAACATAGCCTAAACCTAGGCCAATGCCCCAATGTGCCAGCACATCTACCGTTGCGAGCAAGTGTGTATCTTTCAGCCCCTGCAAGGTGCCCGCACTGATTAAGCGAATACCTTGGGCAATTTGAAAGACCACACCCACCTTAAATAGCGTTGCTGCCATCCTCACTGTTTCGGCATTTTCGGGTAGGGTCACATCTAGATAAAAGCCGGCAATGGTTTGGGGCAATATCCACAGCGGAATTGCCAACAGCACGACGAGCACCAAATTCATCAATAGATTGGCATAGGCGACTCGTCGGGCGGCTTGGGGGGCGCCTGCACCTATTTTGTGCCCTGTTCGCATGGCGGCGGCATAGGCAAACCCCCAGGAAAACATGAGTAGCAGCTCTGTTGTGGTCATGACTATGCGGTGAGCGGCCAGCAGTTCTGTGCTCCATAGCCCCATGAGTAAAGCGGCTGCCGTTAGGGCTCCGTATTCGGTGCCATAGTCTATACAGAGGGGAATGCCAAGGTGGATGATCTCGCTCAGAATGTTGCGATCGCACCGCCACCACCGCCGCAACAGCCGCAGCCGTCGCAACGACGGATACACCGTCAGTAGCAACACCGCCATCCCAAAGCTCAGCCAAAAAACAACGGTACTCGCCCAGCCAATCCCCGCTAGCCCCAGCGCTGGCAACCCCCATTTGCCATAGATGAGCCCATGGTTCAGACCAATATTTAGCGGAATACCCAACCCCATCAGCCCCATCACCAGCCCCGGTCGTGATAGAGCGGTCAACGTTTCTTTGAACACAAATAATCCTAGGGCCGCAGGCAGGCCCCACACAATGGCATGCAAATAGCCCGTCGCCCCATCCACAATGGCTGGCTGCTGGCCCCATAACCGGAACACCGTATCCAGGTGCCAAATCAGCACCATAATCGGCATAGAAACCCCAAAACTCAGCCACAGGCCCTGGACATTGATGCGGCTAACCCGGTAATGATCCTCAGCGCCATGGGCTTCAGCTGCGATCGCACCCGTCATTTCCAACAGCCCTGTGCACAACGATAGCAGCATCCAAAACGCCGTGGCCCCTAGACCACCCGCCGCCAAAGCAGCGGTACCCAGCCCACCCATCATCAGAGTATCCACAAAATTGACCGCCCCCTCCGACAGCTGAATCAGCATCAGAGGTATCGCCAACTGTAATGAGGCCTTAGCCTCGCTCCAGAAATCCAGAAAATTCGACGAAAATAGAGCCATCTCACGACCATCTCATAATCAAACGCCCTTGATTTGCTAAGTTGAAGTCGCGCTGCTGTCTTTTACTACTTACCAGGTCAAGGAAACCTTACATGTCGCCGAACGCTATCTCTACGAGCTATTTAGCTCGATCACAGATGGCTACTTGACCGTTACAAACCCCAGCGGTCAGGTTTTTAACTTTGGCTCCATCGATACCCAGCCTCACCTACACCTGCAAGTTCACGACCAGCGTACCTACAGCAGCATTATTACCTTTGCCTCCCTCGGCTTTGGCGAAGCCTACATGGACGGCTGGTGGGATGAAGCCGAAAATCGACTGACAGAGCTGATCAGCATGCTCTATCGCAATCGAGTTTATTCCAAAGCCAGCCAAAAACTAACCATTCCCCTCGCCCTCCAAATTATTTCCCAACGTCTAAAGACCCTACCATTGCTCATTCAAAACAGTCGTAAAAATGTGCAATACCATTACGACCTGGGCAATGACTTTTATCAGCTGTTTCTAGACCCCAGCCTCACCTACTCCTGTGGCTATCAGGTCAACCCAGCAGATGCGCTAGAAACCATGCAGCACCAAAAGTATGAGATCATCTGTCGCAAACTGGCCCTCAAACCCGGCGAATCACTAATTGACATTGGCTGTGGCTGGGGTGGCATGCTAATTTATGCGGCTGAAAACTATGGCATCACCGGAACAGGCATTACCCTCAGCCAAGAACAAGCCGCCCTCGCCAAACAACGTATTGCTGACAAAGGCCTAACCGACAAGATAACAATCGACATCAGAGACTATCGAGAAGCCCAAGGCCAGTACGACAAGTTTGTCAGCATCGGCATGTTTGAGCATGTAGGCAAAAACAACTTCTCCACCTTTATGGAAAAAGCCAGGGCGCTCCTCAAGCCCCATGGCGTTGGCATGCTCCACACCATCACCACCGAAAGCTCTGAACGCAATGGCCCCTGGATTGATAAATATATCTTCCCCGGTGGCTACGCTCCCCAGCTGTCCGAAATTTGCCGAGATCTGCGGGCAGCCAAACTCACCGTTGCCCACTGCGAGAATTTAAAGCCCCACTACGCTGAAACCTTTAGACACTGGGGTGAGAACTTTACCAAAAATCGTCAGACCATCGCCAAGCTCTCACCTAACTATGGCGAGAGGTTTCAACGCATGTGGTATCTCTACTTACAATCGTTTGAAGCGTCCTTTAGAGATGGCAGCATGCATGTTTATCAGGTGCTGTTCTATGGAGATAAACAGTGGAGGATGGCGATGCCACTGCCTGGTTTTTTGAAAGAGAACAACCATTCAACGTAGGCCAATCCTAGACATTAGCTAACAACTTAACTAGGTAAATTTACGATTACAGTCTTCATCTAAGACGACTGTAATCGTTGTGAATAGATAAAAAATCCCCCTCAATCTGGCAAAAGGTGTCAATATGTCAATTTTGCATAACTTCTAAACGTTTTCTAATAGACTCAGGCTAATATTCCCCTAGGTTTGAACTGGTACAACTATGGCTAACCATGGCAAACGGTTGACTGCATATTTCCAACAAAAAAGCTATATCAACAGCTGTTTTCTACACCCATAGCTGTTGGCAATTAAAGGTTCTAGCAATCGTCATTGTCGTTAACCATGGGTATCAAGCTATAAGTTTTTCGCCGTTGCTGATTTAGAGGATGAACCGATCGGTGAGATATGCCATAGGACAGTATCTCGCAGATAAAATCATACCGAGGATCAGCAACGCCAGTTTTCAAACCAAATCATATCTTGAGAAGATAGTTGTTCTGATCATGGATACTTTTGCAATTACGCTAGTTGAATTTCTCATTCGGGCAGTGAGGGTCTATTTTACTGCCGGGTTAATTTTTGCGGTGCTATTTTCTTTGTTGGGTGTTCAGCGTACTGACCCGGGTGCCAGAGGGTTAGCCCCGTTATTTCGTTTACTCATCATTCCAGGGGTGAGTATTTTTTGGCCTTTATTTGCTCTGCGCCTGGTCCGCGGGAAGCAACATCCCATCGAGCAAACGGCCCATCGCCAGGCTGCTAAGTTCACCCAGTCAACCTAACAAACCGCTGTTCAGCCGGGAGGCTCATGTGATTATTTCACGCCGTAAAGTCCATTTGTTGGCATCGATTGCCTTAGCAGTCGTATTACCGATTATTTTTATTGCTGGCTTGGTGTTTCGACCGACCTATGCCACGGTTACCCCCGCCACCGATCAGCTGGTGAGCCAATCTCACAATGAGGCGGCCACAGCCGAGTCCCACCCCCAACATTCCTCTCATCAAAATCCGATTACGGCCTTTCTGCAACAGTAAAAACCGATTATGTTGCTGAGCCTAACGGTGATTTCATCTGCAAAGATGCTGTGAAATCAAGTGTCTTACAGATTACCGTTGCTGATTTAGAGGATGAACCGGTCGACGGGATATGCCATATGACAGTATCTCGCAAATAAAATCATACCGAGGATCAGCAACGCCTACAGAGTAATCTATCGCCTCAATCAGCAACAGCGAACAGATAGGGATGTCCCGTCTTTCATACTCAGCTATCTCTTTTTACCATGAGTGTTTCCTATAAATCGATTCAGTGGAACCGACAAAAGCTGATCTACGATGCCATTTTGTTGGGCACGGTGGGTCTGTACATTTATATTTTTCTCACCGTTGCTAGCAACATGGGAACAGGGTTGGACCTTAGGGGCATCCGTATTCGTGCCTATGGTTCTGCTGCATTTATTCTACTGAATGTCATTCTATCCATTGGTCCTCTAACTCGACTCGATAAACGGTTTTACCCTCTGCTATTTAATCGACGGCACATGGGGGTGACCATGTTCTTTCTGGCATTGATTCATGCCATTGGTCTGAATATACCGATGCTGCCGTTCAAGGTAGATGGTGTGCTCACGTGGTACCACGACTTTGGCAACTTAGAGCCGCTGGTAAGCCTATTTGTTGGCAATACTGAGTACGGTGATTTTATTCGCTTTCCCTTTGAAAGCTTAGGGGCAGCGGCACTGGTAATTTTCTTTATAATGGCGGCCACTAGCCACGATTTTTGGCTGGTAAATCTAACCGCTCCCATCTGGAATGCGCTACACATGGGGGTGTATTTAGCCTATGGACTGGTGGTAAGCCACGTTATTTTAGGTCCGTTGCAAACCAACAACCATATCTTCTTAACCGTTGCTGTGGGGATAAGTCTCATCTGGATCGTGGGGCTGCATTTGTTTACAGCATTGCGGGAGACAAAACTAGATCAGCCCACTACTGGTGCCACGGATGAAGCTGGTTTTGTAGAGGTGGGCAGCATTGCTGAGATTCCAGAAAATCGCGCCAAAATTGTCACGTTAGCAGGTGAGCGGGTGGCCATCTTTAAATATGACGGCAAACTCTCAGCAGTTTCTAATGTTTGTCAGCATCAGAACGGTCCGTTGGGGGAAGGAAAAATTATCGACGGCTGCATTACCTGCCCGTGGCATGGATATCAGTACTTACCTAATGAGGGGGCATCGCCACCGCCCTTTACAGAAAAAATTCCCACATTTGAGGTACGTGTCGTTGGCGATCGCATCTGGGTTGACCCCCTAGCCAAACCACCGGGCACCCCCGTCGAACCCGCCGTAATTTGAGCGGCTTTAGGCAACATCTAGTAACTAAATTTGGACCCTTTCAATGACTGAACGCGACGATTTTTATATTGGTTATGCGCCTTTGCCAGGCAGCGTACGGCGATTGTTGCTATGGTTTGTGCCAGTACTGGTGCTATGTGTCTTAGGCTTAGCCATCATTGCGCCATCGCTCCATTTTGATCAGGCCAATGCGGGGCAGATCAAAGGGGTAAAAGAGTTTGAAGGGTTGTTATTAGCTAAACCATCGCCCCATTTATTAGTGCCGAACCCGGAGGCAACCAACGAACCGTTTAAGGTATATCCACTGTCGGGCACTAATAAAAAGCTGCCAAGGCCAGCGATTATGGAAAATGCGGGCAGTTGGGTTAAGCTCAACGGCATTTTGATTGGTCGCCCTCGATTTGAGATGATTGCGGCTCGTTCAGCAGAGGCGATTGAGGCACCGGCTGGGGCAGCGGCATTAGCCAATCAAACATTGTCGTTGGGCGAGTTTGCGATCGCAGGCGAAATTGTCGATGGCAAATGTTATCCCGGCATCATGAAACCAGGCCGCACTAAGACCCACCGAGCCTGCGCCATCCGTTGCATCAGCGGCGGTGTCCCTCCGGTATTTCGGGCTGAAAATAGCAGCGGCCAATCTCTTTACTTCCTGCTATCAGACTTAGAAGGCAATGCAGTAAACGACCAAATCCTCAGCATGGTTGCCGACCCCATCCAAATTACAGGAGAGGTCATGCAATATGGAGATTCCTTTATCCTAAAAGCAGACCCTGCCACCTATGA
>CALBPH010000602.1 GCA_937899365.1 uncultured Leptolyngbya sp. | reverse complement strand
GCCCAGTTATTTAGATCTGTTTTTTGCGTAATCAGCCAGTCATTTTCCAAAAACTTGCCGCTTTTTACCCAGCGGTACAAGTTAATAATGTAGGGGTTGTTATCGTTTAGACTACAATTTCCAATCTCACGCTCAAACGGAATTTCAGCCAGCCCACAGAAAGGCTCAATATACGTCATCCCATCGTCAGGCAAAAAGTCTTCAACCGCCGTCAACATAATGTTTAAGGCATCCGCTGATCGAGTTGTTCGTAGTAGGGGTCTCATAGGTTCCTCTGGTTTATGCCCTGTAGTATTAATCAATGGTTAGGACAAATTTCCGGATATGCTCTGAAATCCAGGATTTTTGGCTGATATGGCAATCGACGCGTGTGTTCGTCAATTGGACGTTGCTAATCCTCAATTGTGAGTCGAACTAGCTGTTATGGGCCTTATAGTAACCAATATCCCATGTCAGGCAAGGTCTAATTCGTCGAGAAACGCCAGCGGACGGCTCTAGCGGCAAGCCTAGAATGTTGCGAGCTGACACAGTCAGCGCTGCGCGAACGCAATGTTGATAAATTACCTTACCGTCATAATTAAGCCAAATTTAGCTCATCTAGAAACGCCAGCGGGCGGCTCATGTTGGTGGCAAAACCCAGAATGTTGCGATCGCAATGTTGATACATGACCTCACCGTTAGCAATCACATAGGTGGCCCCTCGCTGGGTAATGTGGCTCACATCCGGCACATAGGTCTGCCACTTACCCAAAACTTCAGCCATGTTGCGCAACCGCAGGGTGGCCAGCTCAAAGGGTCGTTGAAAGCCTTTCCCTCCAGCCCGTTTGAAAAACTCCCCCTTGATGGGCGGGAGTGGTGTCGCCTGAACCACCTCATCATCCTTAATTAACTGGGGAGCGTTGCGATCTCCCAAATAACCACGAAAGACCTCCGGCAGCGTGCCAGGACTACCGATCCCCGCACACATCAGCAGCAGATTTAGCCACGCATTTTGGCGCTGATTTAAGCCGGGGACTGACAGTGTGAGACCGGGATAGAGGCCCTACGCCTGATGCAGAGAGCCATCCGGATCTAGCAATAATGACTCTTCAGGGAACCCCGTATAGGCACAAAAGGCCTTGCCCGAGTTGCGATCGCCAATGCCCACCGCCCTAACGGTTAATCCCTTGGCTGCCAACTCATCAGCCCCTCGGCGTAGCCACCAGGCATATTCCAAACTGTCAAAGTCACCCAGCTGGGGCCACACCAGCACCAACTGCTGAGTGGCCGTCGTGAGCAATGGAGTATCGGCACCATCACTCACCCGCCGTCGTCGTGTCTGTACTAGGAGGTCATAAACGGCTGCCGCTGTCTGTGTGTCTTCTGTCAACGTGTTTACAGCCATTGTAATGTTTGCTCCAACATAGCGGATTATTAAGCCAAAATTGTGAATGGTAACTTATGGCCAACGTCCTGATGCATTAGGACGTTGGCGCATCACAGTGGTTCAAGTTACTGTAAATTTTACAGCAGTAAAAAAATTGATGTTACTGTTCCTCGGGGGATTTGATCTAAAAAAGGTTGATTGACTGCCCCTGATCGGGATATCCCCCATGGCAAATGCCCTAATGCAAACGTCCTAATGAATGACGGCATTTGCCCATCAATTAGCCCGCCGCTGCTCTATTCCATGCCAAAAACTGATGGATAAAAACCTGGACAATAATCAGAAACGAATGGCTGAGCTAGAGGCGGCTAATCGAGCACTGCAAACCCAATTAGCTGATGCTCACCAGGCACATCAGCAGACAAAACAAGCACTGCTGCAGCTGCAAAGTCGTTACCCACAACCGTCTAATCAGACGGTACATTTGGTCCTCGACAATATGCCAGAAGCCGCATTCTGGAAAGATCGCAACTCCGTTTACCTGGGCTGTAACCAGCATTTTAGCCAGGCCGCTGGCCTCTCCTCCCCAGAGGAGATTATCGGCAAAACTGACTTTGATTTGCCATGGAAACCTGAAGAGACGGCATGGTTTCGGACATGCGATCGCCGGGTGATGGAGTCAGACACGCCTGAGTTAGGCATTATTGAACCCCTACGACAGGCAAATGGGAACCAATGCTGGCTGGAGACCAATAAAATCCCCCTACACGATGGCCAGGGCAACGTCGTTGGCATTTTGGGAACGTTTATGGAAATTACGGCCCGCATCCAGGCCGAAAATCAGCTGAAGCAACTCAACGAAGAGCTAGAGCAACGGGTGGATGCGAGGACACAGGAACTGAAAACCAGCGAAGCTCGGCTGCAGCGGCTAGCGGACAATTTACCCGGTCTGATTTTTCAGTTTCGTCTAGAGGCTGATGGCAGTCGTTCATTTCCCTATGTGTCTGAGGGCTGTCGCGATATCTATGAGCTGGAGCCGGATGAGTTTCTGCGCTGTTTTGACCTGGTGCACGATTGCGATCGCAAGGCCCTAGAGCAGGCGATTCAGGTTTCTGCTCTGACGCTGTCCGGTGTGCACCACGAACATCGCATTATCACCCCCAGCGGTCAGCTGAAGTGGGTACAAACCATCGCCCGTCCAGAACAAACGGACCATGGCTCGATCCTATGGGACGGTCTGATCATTGAGGTTAGCGATCGCAAACAGGCCGAAAAGGAGCAGCAGCGGTTACTGTCCATCCTCGAAGCCACCCCCGATATTGTTGGCATTTGTAACGCCCAGGGCAATCACCTCTATCTAAACCAGGCTGGACACACCTCATTAGAAATTGCCACCGAGGATCTGGCAAAGGTCAATATTCAGACCTGTCATCCGGTCGAAACACTCAAAAAAATCGAGACCGAAGCCATCCCAACGGCGATCCAAACGGGTATGTGGCAGGGAGAATCTTACCTACGCAGTCAGAGTGGACGAGAATTCCCGGTTTCTCAAGTGATCCTGGCCCATCGAGATGAAGATGGCCATCTAGAATTTTTATCCTCAGTTATACGAGACATTAGTGATCTAAAGCAGCTTGAGGCCGAGCGCAAACACCAGGAACAAGCCCTGCGATCCATTGTGGAAGGAACAGCAACCCAAACGGGAGAAGACTTTTTTCGAGCCTGTGTCAAACACCTGGCCCTGGCCCTTGATGTCCGCTACGTCCTAATCTCTGAAGTCATCGACAAGGAAGGGCAGCAGATGGGGCAAACCCTGGCCTTTTGGAAGGGTTCAGACTTTGGTGATAACTTTCAATACAACCTGGCCGGCACCCCCTGTCACAATATTGTTAAGACCCATACCCTCTGTCGCTATGGTCATTCGGTCCAGACGCATTTCCCTGACGATGCTGACCTTGTTGCCTTTAATGCCGAAAGCTATGTCGGCATTGCGATCCTAAACCCTGCTAAGAAATTTTTGGGCTACATTTCGGTGATCAACACTGAGCCCATGGAACATGATCTGGAGCTACAGGTATTTATTTTAGAGATTTTTGCTGCTCGGGCTGGTGCAGAGATTGAACGTATGCAGGTTGAGAAAGCGCTGATTGCCTCAAATAAAAAAATTCAACAACAGGCTCAGCGAGAGCAGCTACTCAATCAAATTGCCAACCAGATTCGGACATCCCTGGATCTAGACAGTATTGTGGACACGACAGTTCAAGAAATTCAACGATTTTTAGGGGTTGATCGGTGTCATTTTGCCTGGTATGTCGAGTCTGATCACGACAATAACGCCCATTGGCAGGTCACCTCAGAAGTTCAAGCAGAGGGGCTCCCCAGTTTTGTCGGCAGTCATACAGCTGAGAGCTTTGGCGGTCTGACGGACATGCTTTTACGCCAGAAAATTTTACAGCTGGATGATACGTCTACCGTCAAGGATGCTGAGGTCAGAACGGTGCTCAACACCCTGGGCAACAAGTCTATGTTGGTGCTACCGGTTCATGCCGATTCTGACAAAATGGGCATTAACGACTGCATTCATCATCAAGCGGTTCGTCCCTGGCAACATAACGAGGTTAAACTCCTCAGGGCCGTGGTTGCCCAGTTAGAAATTGCCCTCAATCAAGCTGATTTATTAGCTCAAAGTTTAGCCCGATCTAAGGAGCTAGAAACCTTACTGACCCAGCTCCAAAAAACCCAATCCCAGCTGGTGCAAAGTGAAAAAATGTCTAGCCTCGGGCAAATGGTGGCGGGTGTGGCCCATGAGATTAATAACCCCGTTAGCTTTATCTATGGCAACCTTACCCATGCCAAGGACTATACCCAAGATTTGGTGGATCTGATTGAACGCTATCAGCACCACTATCCCCAGGTCCATCCTGACATTCAGACAGTCATCGACACTATTGAACTGGAGTTTCTAAAACAGGATTTACCTAAGCTGTTTCAATCCATGGAGGTGGGGACCGAGCGGATTCGAGAGATTATTAAGTCCCTACGTCTGTTCTCGCGACTCGATGAAGCAGACATTAAACAGATTAATTTGCATGACGGCATCGATAGTACCCTGACTATTTTACAAACGCGGCTGCGGGCCCAGCATTGGCGGCCTGAGATTAACGTGGTCAAGACCTATGATGACTTGCCCCAGGTTGAGTGCTACGCAGGCCAGCTCAACCAGGTATTTATGAATCTGTTGAGCAATGCCGTAGATGCCCTAGAAGAACGGGATCAGCAGCGCAGTTGGCAGGAGATGGAACAGGAGCCAAGTGTGATCCAAATCCAGACCCAATCGCTAGGGAAGTTACCCCATCCGGCGGTTGCGATCGCAATTACCGACAATGGTCCCGGCATCAGTCAACAGGCCATGGAAGACCTGTTCAATCCCTTTTTCACCACCAAACCCGTGGGCAAAGGCACCGGTCTTGGGCTTTCCATCAGCTATCAAATTATTACCGAAACCCACGGTGGCACCATCACCCATAACTCAGCGCCAGATCAGGGAACCACCTTCATCATCACCCTTCCCATCAAGCAATAAGGCCAACAACTATCGTCGTCCCAGCCAG
>CALBPH010000601.1 GCA_937899365.1 uncultured Leptolyngbya sp. | reverse complement strand
CATTATTTGAATCCCTCTATCAGCAAGGGCTTACCTTGATTGCCAGACGACGTAAAAACATGACCAATCGCTTGATGTCACTCTTGGATAAAGTCCTCTTGCGCAAGCGCGCCATTATCGAATCCGTCAATGACCAACTCAAAAATATTTGCCAGATTGAACATTCTCGACATCGCAGTGGTGCTAACTTTTTAGCCAATTTGCTCGGCGGATTAATTGCCTATTCCTATCACCCGACTAAACCCTCACTTGACTTGACGCACAAAGACTTAGAGGCCTTACCCATGGCTATTCTTTAACGTCGAACTCACGTTAACTTACGAATTTTAGATTTCTGACACCCTCAAGTGCTTATGAGATAGCTGTTTGAGGCTATTGGCTCTCAGTTTTCTTACACCCTATTCTAGAGCGTTTCTGCTGAGTTTTCTGACACCCTTCAGACCTTGTTGTGAGAAGGTTTCAGCTGATGAACGGCTAGTTTTCTGACACCCTATCTAAAGTTTTTCTACGCTCCAGATAGATTCGGTATCATCCTTGCCCTCGCAGGTAAATCGGTATCCATACCGTTCAAAGGCTTCGCCAGTTAGAGTTTGCATGCCTAGCAGAATTGTTAGCTCGCTGGTGGGTAGTCGCCAGCCACGGTCGGCTATTTTATCCAGCATTTCGTAGCGGGCCAGGGGCTCGGTTTGCAGGGCTCGCCGGATAGCAATAATAGGGGCTTCTTTGGGGGACACGTCGGTCGGACCAAACAACTCCTGGGTTTGTATGGTGTTACTGTTTGATAATTTGTTTGATGTTAACTCAAGGTTGGTTTCTGAAGGTCCAGCAACGATATCTGCTGCTTCGTCTGTGGTCAGACCTTCTTCGTTGATGAGCCGATGGATCTCATCCAGGCAGCCTAGAACGGTTTCACTGATGTAGGACTTTACACCAATCTTGAACGGAGCCAATTCAGGGTTTTTTTCTTTGAGAGCATTAATGCGGGCATAGACTTGCGATCGCACCAAGTCATACCGCTCCATCAGCTGAGCTACTGGGAAATCTGTGTCCTGTTTTCTCATTTATTTGATTACCTGTTTGACTCCCTGTGCTCTGATTCCATAGTTTTTAGTAAAAACTGATGTAATTGTTTGCTTTTTGTTTGTTGAAAAAATTGATGTTTTGTTTGTATATTTGTTCTGTGCGGCTTCGAACACTCGTCGAACTAAATTGAACGGCGGGCAAACGAAGCTAGAACCCTTGCAAAGTAAGGATTGCACCATGAATGATATACCTAATCTGACCGTTGAGCGAACGGTTATAGAACAGGCATCGTACATAGCGTTGCGGCTGGCTGCCTGCGGCCACCGGATGTGGCATTGGATGCGAAGGGGGCCGTTATGACACGAAATATTGTTGGGTTGCTGTGGATTGCGATCGCGACCACTAACTGCCCAGAGTTAGAACTTCTGCGCCCCACATCGGTTGAAGCAGTACAGCCTTCTGCAGCGCCGCCGCCAGGTCTGCAACCCTATGGTGTAGATGGCGAGCTAAGTGAAACGGATATTACTCGATTGTTGTATCTGCAATTTCCTCAGAGCCATAACGCTATTTCCAACGAGTTTGGTTTTCCTGCCTATCGGGATAGCACGACGGATTATTACAAATTGCCTAATGGTCGATGGGCGGCTATTTGTTACGTGGGGGCGACTGCGACAGGGGTGAATTTTAGTGATTCGGGCGACTAGGGGCGCGTTACTCTATGGGTAATGCCAAACCCTTGGACGCTATGAAGCTGCCAGAGCTAAAACGCAGGACCAGACGCACGTGGGATACCTTAAACGCGTGGAAAGATGGTGTTGTCTTGCAGCCTGAGAATTTTGATAAGGAGGTTGCTGCTTTTGGCGATCGCAGGCGTAAGGATACCTGGATTAAGGCGCTTTGTCGGTTTCAGGCGATGTTGGCTTACGAGAGTTGTGTTGACTCTTGGGCGTTGCTCACGATTACGTTTAACTTTAGTCCCGACCGTTGGGATTATGAATATCGGCATCAGATTCTGGATGAGTTTCTGATGTATCCCGAGGCGTTAGAGATTATCAAAACTGGTTTAGAGAGTTTGTTTAGCGACGATTTTAGTTCCCAGGATAGGGAAGAGGCTAATGGGTTTCTTAAATTGGTGGCAGAGCGAGAGGGAACAAATCGAGGGTTCGGAAACGCAGATGGACTTGTTGGGGCAATCCCAGGAATTGGCTCCGCAGCGTAGGCGGGTGGATGGGGCGATTGTTTTTCGGCGGTTTACGGATTCGATTCGGAGTAATGGTGGGGATGGTCAGGTTTATCAGGAAGCAATTGTTGAGGAAACGAGGGAGCTTTTTGATTGTCGGGTGAGTGAGCTGTATGAGGGGACGGGTGGGAAGCGGAATGATCGTTCGACGTTACCTCAGGCTGCTCAGGAGGCTTATATGGTGAATGAGTCGTTGTCGGCGAATGAGTTGGAGCGGTTCATAGGCACGATAGGCGGTGAGTCTCAGGATGAGGTGAATGATCAGATTAAAGCTGTTGTGAGAGAGCAGTCTAAGCAGACTCGAAAGTGGTTGCCTTGGTGAAAGTTTCCCTAATTTCCGGCATATAAATAAACTGTACCGTTTAACGATAA
>CALBPH010000600.1 GCA_937899365.1 uncultured Leptolyngbya sp. | reverse complement strand
CACACATCGGCCAGCTCAGCGATATCATCAAATAGCAAATAGACTTCTACACCCCCGAGGCTATGGTCTAAGACCAACGTGGGCTGGTTAGGGTGTGGCCGCCCCTGGCGATAGAGGTGAAGTTTGCAATCCCCAATGTCGTAAATCTTCCCAGGTGGTGGCGTTTGGTCTTCTTGGCGACAGCACCAAATCTGGTAGGCCGTTGTGCAGAGGAGGATGAGGTTACGTAGCCACATGAGAGAACGGGGAAAGAATTGTTAGCATCAAACCGATATCACTTTACCCAAGAGCTGCATGCTAACGCCAAATCTCATTTCCCGTCAGGGCGAAATTGTAGAGGTGTTTTTACGCCACGGATGGGACTACATGCGGCGTTTGTTGGTGGGTAAGACCCCGGAAGAGCCGGATATTCCACCCCCCGCTGTGCTGCGAAACATTTTGACGGATTTGGGTCCGGTGTATATCAAGTTTGGCCAGCTGCTGAGTACTCGGCCTGACCTGTTGCCACCGGCCTATATTGAGGCACTTAGCGCGCTGCAATCAACGGTGCCGCCGGTGGATGCGGTTTCAATCCAGGGGTTTTTGCGACAACATTTGGACCCGGATGCGGTGTTTGCTGATGTGGATTATGGTGCGATCGCATCCGGGTCCATCGGTCAGGTCCATCGCGCCATCCTCAAGAATGGCCAGGCCGTCGCCCTAAAAATCCAGCGACCTGGTATCGAGATCCAAGTACGGCGTGACATGGCGCTGATCAAAGATATTGCCAAGCTAGTGTCGAGCACTCAGTTTGGCCAGCGCTATAACGTAGTCGCCCTGGCTGACGAATTTAGTGCCGCCCTCAAGGCCGAACTAGACTTCACCACCGAGGCCACCTATACCGATCAGCTCCGGCAAAATCTGGCCAATAGCCGCTGGTTTGCCACCGATCAGCTCACCATTCCTGAAATTATTTGGCCCCTAAGCACGCCCAAGGTCCTGGTCATGCAGTGGTTAGACGGCCAGCCCATTTTATCCGCCGCCCTGGGTGACCAGGCGGAACCCGCCGAAAAACGCAACGCCCTCAGCAGCTTGCTGTTTCGCGCCTTTTTTCAGCAATACTTTCTCGATGGGTTTTTCCATGCCGATCCCCATCCCGGCAATATTTTCTACCTCAGCGATGGCCGAGTGGCGCTGCTAGATTGCGGCATGATGGGACGACTCGACCCCCAAACCCGCACCACCCTAACGGAAATGGTGCTAGCCATTGTCAGTTCCGATGCCCAACGTTGTGCCCAGCTCACCCTGCAACTAGCAGAGCCACTCCAGGCTGTTGATCTGGCCAAGCTAGAGCATGACTACAGCCGTCTGCTTTCCCGCTACTACGGTCTTGCCCTCAAAAACTTCAACACAGCGGTCGCCTTTGCTGAGATTTTAGAAGCCGGTACCCGTAATCACCTACGCTGGCCCGCCAATATTGGTCTGTTTGCCAAATCCCTGGCAAACCTGGAAGGGGTAGCCCGTCAGTTCTATCCCCAAATCAATCTGATTGCTGAAATTCGTCCGCTGATGGTAGACCTATTTCGCCAGCAGTTAATTGGTGATGATCCACTGCAAACGCTGCTGCGAACCGGTCTAGAATTTCGCAATCTTTCCCTCTCAGCCCCGCGTCAGTTTGGCTTTCTCCTCGATCGTCTGAGTGAGGAAACCCTAACCTGGAACGTTAGCATCAAAGATCTGAGCAGTCTGCAACAGAGTATTGAGCAGGCGGCCAATCGACGCTCCTTTAGTACCGTGGTGGCGGCGTTGATTATCGGAGCGGCCATTATTTCGAGCAACCAAACCAACCTCCAACTGCAATGGCTGAGTACCAGCTTATTTGCCGCCGCCACACTGCTGGGTATCTGGCTAATTATCAGCATTCTGCGCTCAGGACGCTGGCGCTAGGCCCTTAGGCATTTGTATGCAACTAACACACCGTGACAGCCGGTAGGGGCATTGCATGCAATGCCCCTACCGGCTGTCTTTAACTGGGTCTTGATTTTTGTGCAGCCCCCTTACTGGCTGCTGTTGCTAAAAGAACGCACCGATCGCTGACAAATCCCATAGGTTAGTCTCTTGCCGATTAAACCATTCTAAGGATCAGCAACGCCCGTTTATTAAATAAGGCCTTACACGGTAATGGTTAAGATAATTTGTTATCACAAGAAAGGACTGCTAAGGCTACAGTAAAGCTACAGTGTTTATACATAGGGCTTTTACATAGGCTGTGACTGACTAGGGACCCCTCCCCACGCTAAAGATTTGTCTCCAGTCACCTTTGCCTAAGATTTTCTTTAGACATATTCTAGGTTTGGGCATAGATAGATACACAGCTACCCCGCTTGGCGACTGTTGCCACATTTCCTGATTGTTTTTTACAACACCCACACGTGACCGTTCTCATTTTTGACTTTGACGGTACGATCGCTGACACCCTGGAGACGATCGTCACTATTACCAACCGTTTAGCAGCCCAGTATGGCTATCCCCAAACAACGCCTGAACGGTTGAAATACCTGCGCACCCTCAGCACGGGAGAGCTATTGGCCCAGTCCCATGTGCCCTTGTTTCAAGTCCCGTTTCTAATGCGTCGGGTACGTCGGGAGCTACGTCACGATGTGGACTCTATTCAGCCCTTTAAAGATTTTGGCGATGTCCTCATGGCCCTGGCGGCTGATGGGCACCACATTTTGATTGCCAGTTCCAATGCGCCTTCAACCATTAATCCATTTCTAAAACGCCATGGTTTGAGTCAGGTGTTTAGCAGCGTCTACGGCAACATTGGCCTGCTGGGGAAGGCGCGCAGCCTCAGGCGGATCATGCGCCGCCACCGGCTAGTGCCTGAGGAAAGTCTCTACGTTGGCGATGAAACTCGAGATATAGAAGCCGCCCGCTGTCAGGGGTTAGCGGTTGCCGCCGTCAGCTGGGGATTTAGCGATCGCACCGCCCTCGAAGCCCAAGGTCCCACCTTTCTAGTAGATACACCAGAGGACCTGTATCGAGCTGTTGGAGAATTCCACAGAAGTCAGCGGCGGTCGTCGATGCTTATGGGGTCCAAGCGCGGGGAGATAGCAGAAACTCCATCATACGTACGCCACGCAGCTGATTAGACAGGGGCAAATGACCCACAGGCGCTGACAAATCCCAGACAAACTCCCCCGGATAGCGGGTCCAAATATTATCGGACTTCCACGACAGTTTCTCCCAAAGGCGGTCCCAATTTTGGTTTAGACCCAGCCATAGTTCGCGCTGTTTTGAGAAACCAAATCGATCTTCTGAATACACTCGCCATAGCCGATCAATGGTGAGCAAATCATTCACCGGAAAGCTATCTACTTCAGTAAAGTAAACCCACTTACGCTGCACCGCTGCTGAACCTGCCAGCTCACAAAGCTTTTGCAACGTCACTCGGTCTGCTTCCTCAAATTCTTGGGCGATTAGCAGCCCTTGTAAGGGTTGATAGTCAATGCCTCGATCAGAGATGAGTGGCACCACACCGTTGGGGAAAGCCTCGGCCAAAAATGTTTGAGCAACAACCGATTCGCTAATGCTGAGGAGCTGATAGATTTTTCCCGCAGCAACTGACGACTCGTCAGTTGTGGTGTCCTTAAGAAAGGTGATCAAAACTGCAACACCAGACTCACCCATGCTGGCTAATTCTGTAACGGCGCTAAGCTGGCGCTTTAGGGTCTTAGAACGGAGTTGTTCGGCAAGCTTAGACGTTTGATCAGAGTCTAGGGGGATAGCCGTTGAGGAATCAGCGGATACGTTACTCATATTGACATTTACAAAACCAGCGTCTGGCGTTATCTAAAATTGTTGTAGGGAGTTGCCAGCTCTCAGGCTACCTCACAATGTCTGAGCAACACAAGATAACGTAAGCTATTTGGACTCACCAGCACTCGCGGGCCGATAGCCATTTTCAAAGGCATAGCGAATCAACTGGGAGCGATTTTCCAAGGATAGCTTGCTCAAGATATTGCTCAGATGGGTCTGAACGGTTCTAGGACTAATAAACAAGTGTTCACCAATTTGTTTGTTGGTAAAGCCTTGGATCACTTCCCAAAAAACCTTTTCTTCGGCTGGAGTCAGGGGAAGCGGCTCTGGCGGTGGCGGCTTAGCCGATTCTGACGCTGGCATTTGCTGCACCAGACGAATGATTTCTGCATGCATGCGCCGAGAGCGTTCGAGCTGGGCGTCGATTTTGGCAATCAGCTCCTTAGGATGAAATGGCTTAACGATATAGTCGTCAGCGCCCTTTGAATGACCCTGAATCCGATCGTCTAACTCACCACGTCCCGACAGAAAAATAAAGGGCACTAGCTGCCCTGAGCGGATTTCTCGAAGCTTGGTGCAAAACTCATAGCCATCCATCTCAGGCATCATCACGTCTGAGACAACTAAATCGGGCTGGTCCTGTTCAAACTGTGCTAGGCCTTCAGTTCCAGAGGATGCATGGCTAACCTGGAACCCTCGTTCACGCAGGTAGCGGGTCAATGCAGTCCGCAATGTGATGTCATCGTCAACAATAAGGATTTTTTTCATCCCAATTTCAGCTGCCTCAGAATATTCGTCAAATTCTCGAACTGAATTTCCACGGATGTACTCATTAAATTAATTCTATCAATCCTACAACTACAAAGATGCATTGGATGTTCCGTATCGATGTTTCGCATCATAGAGGCATAAGCTTTGGGCCAAACCTTTTTAAGCTTGCATACACTAGAAACTGTATGCAAGCTTAAAAAGGTTTGGCTGCTCTTGATGGCTCGAGTACGCCCAAGAATGCCCAATTTAGCCTAAAAGTAGCTTTTTAGACCATGCGTGGGGCATCAGGATTAAGATTTTCTAAGCATGGCAGACGCCCAATCGTCTCTGGTTTAAGTATTGTGATGGTTTGTGGATTGGAAGCTGTTCCTAATGACGCTATTGTTCCGTTATTCCTGGTTGACTGATACAGTATCGACACCAATAGGAAACTTGGGTATAACGCAGGGTATGGCTTGGTCGGGGTGTCACATAGGGGACTGATGCCGTCGGCGAAACATACATAGGAAGGAGCAACATGGGTGAGTCTGGAAGTCAGGGCACAAATGACCCACTACTGCAATCACTGGATGACGACTTTCAAGCATTGCAGCGGCATTTTGCCGATCAGCTGACCAAGGATATTGAGTACTTACAAACGCAAAAGCAGCGCCTGATTGGTGACCTTGATGCGCTACGGGCTGAGTATGACCAGCTTTACATCAACTACCAGTCCCTAAAAAACGAGTCGGACGCCACCCTATCTAAGCAACAGCTGGCCCAGCAAAATGCCTGGGCTAAGCGCTTGGCCCAGGTTCTGGCCCACAATCTGCGCGAAGACCTCCATGCCTACGTAACCAACTCTTCCGAGTTGCCCACCCCTACCCAAGATTGGCTCCAGTCTTTAGATGACACCCTCAATCGCAGTGTTAAATCGCTACAGCACGACCTCAGCAGCTATCAAAGTGCCATAGCCCAGCAGCTGACTCGGATGCAAACCATGGAGCAGCAGGGGGAGGTTATTCTCGCGAACCTGGTTGAACGTCTCAGTAGCCAGCTAGGGGATCAGTTGGCCCCTACCCGCAGTGGCACGACGCTCTCTAGTGCTTTGGATAATCGTCCTTTGACCGATGGCAGTACGGTGGTGGGAGGGCGTACCTATGTGGAGCAGCCCCGTCTCGATCAGGTGGCGGGGACTACCCGTCGCGTGGTGCCGCCCTACGATGGGTCAACCGTTCAGCAAAGTTTGGTCGGTGCAGCAGGCAGCAGCAGTGCGCCTCAGCCCAGGACGTCCGGTCGTGCTAGTCTGGCCGTTCGCCCCATCTAAAAGGGCATGGTCCTCTGTGGCATTGCCACCCTTGGCTTTAGTGCCATTACTCTACTTGTGGGTGGTTTGAGTCTGGGGACTAGTCTGTTTGGAGGCGTTCTAACTGGTTTTGCTGGGTTTAACTTTTTTAATGCCAATGGCTTGCTTTTGATACAGCTGGTGGTGCTGATACCGGTTTTAGCTGTCTTGGCCCCCCAGCTCTATCAATCTGTGTGGCGCGATGTGGGGCAGACCCTGCGCTCACCCACTCGACTGTTTGCCCTGGGCGGTGGTGCGGTCTTTTACTTTTTTGCTCAGGTTTTGTTGTTTCTGTCTGCTGGGACGTTGGGGCCGGCTGCGGCCGCTCCGCTAATGTTCGCCTATCCGCTTTTGGCGGTTCCCCTATTGTGGTGGCTTAATGGGGATCGGCCTAACCTGTTACGGGGCGTGGTGATGCTAGCCATTGCCATGGGCGTGGTGTTGATTTTACGTCCCCTATCTATTGTCAGTGCCGGTGCGGCGTTGCTATCTGCGATCGCATTTGCCCTATATGTGGTGACTAATAGCCTCACCCGTCAGAGCCATCCGTTAGCGGCTGGGATAATTCAATACTGCATTATGGCGATGCTCAGTGGCGTTATTCTGTTGCTCCGTCCTTTGGCCGTAACCCAGGGGCTTACAAGTCAGTTTGTCATGGGGGGGCTGGGTCTGGGTCTGCTGGCTAGCGTTAGCCATTTTTTCCACTACACAGGGCTACGACTGGTTGGCGGGCTACGCACCGCCCTAATCGCTGCGGCAACACCACTAGTGACAGCGCTACTGGCCGTACTGCTTCTGACCAATCAGCCCACCATTCAAATGATTCAGTGGCCTGGCATTGTATTGATTACCCTGGGGGGTATGACATTAGCGCTAGATCGCATCAGCCGTCAGCAGACGTCCTAAGCAGGCCTAAAGCCATCCTGTGAGGTCAAGCTGGAATCTAAATTTCGCTAGATCCGACCAGCCAAGCCACAAGCGTTTCACTTAACGCTGCTGAACTAATAGAAATAATAAAAACGGAGAGGGAGGGATTCGAACCCTCGAATGAGTCACCCCATTACAGCATAAACAGTGCAGCGCAATCGACCGCTCGGCCAACTCTCCAGGGCAATTAATGCTAGGGAGTCAACCCTCCACAGCTCATATATAGTATCAGAAAGCGGTGCGTATTTCATGCGACTATCGCATTCATGCGACTATTGCAGGGTGCCGCTGGTTTCTTAATTTGGTTCCATGACCCAAACCCATACTATTCATATCCACCATCGTCAAAAGGATTGCCACTACACAGCCCGGGTGCCTGACGATCGCTACATCTTGCAAACGGCAGAAAACCAGGGAGCCGATTTACCCTTTGCCTGTCGCAATGGGGCCTGCACCACCTGTGCGGTGCGGATTGTTTCTGGTGAAGTTGACCAGCCTGAAGCCATGGGGCTATCTCCTGGACTGCGGGAGAAGGGCTATGCCCTGCTGTGTGTGAGCTATCCCCGCACCGATCTAGAGGTGGAAACCCAGGACGAGGACGAAGTTTACGAGCAGCAGTTTGGTCGCTACTTTGGCAAGGGCAAAGTTCGGGTTGGGTTGCCATTGGATGAGGACTAGGGGTGGAGCATAAAGAGTCGTGAGTCTACAGCGACTCTACGGAAAATTCCTTGCAGCCATATTTGTTTGCGGTTAACCCATGAGCACAATGCCCACACCTGAAGATTTACAGCGCTTTCTAGATGTCGCTACCGAGGCTGCCATGGCCGGCGGTGCTGTCCTACAAAAATATTGGGGTAATCTATCGTCAATTCAGGAGAAGGGACGGTCTGGCGATCTGGTGACTGCAGCCGATCGTGACTCTGAGGTGGAAGAGCTGGCGGTGCTCAAACGCCACTTTCCTGCACACGCTATTTTGGCTGGAGAATCTGGTCAATTGGGACAGCTAGACAGTCCGTTGCTGTGGGCCGTTGATCCTTTGGATGGCACTACGAACTATGCCCATCAGTATCCGCTGTGTGCGGTTTCCATTGGTTTGTTAGTGGCCGGGGTGCCAACGGTTGGTGTGGTGTACAACCCAATTTTGCAGGATCTTTATCGGGCGGCTAAGGGACTGGGGGCCACCCACAACCGTCAGCCCATCCAGATATCGGCGACGACAAAACTGTCCGATAGCCTCTTAGTGACCGGATTTGCCTATGACCGTCGAGAAACCATTGACAATAATTACGCCGAATTTTGTCACTTAACCCACCTTACCCAAGGGGTGCGTCGGGGAGGCTCAGCTGCGATTGATTTAGCCCATGTGGCCTCCGGTTGTTTAGATGGTTATTGGGAGCGTGGGCTATCCCCTTGGGATTTGGCCGCCGGTGTGGTGCTTGTAGAAGAAGCTGGCGGGCAAATTAGTGCTTACGATGGCAGCCCGTTTGATATTTATTCTGGCCGCCTGGTGGCGACCAATGGCACTCTGCACCAGCCTATTATTCAGGAGTTGGGCCAGATAAAGCCTTTACCCCAGTTTGGACCGATGTAGTATTTTCTAACAAATCTATATTTCTAAGACACAATTTGTGCCTGTTTGGCGTCAATACGATTACAGGTATTAGATGCTAATACGGATAAACTAAGGTAAGTTGTCACAAGTGTTCCTCTCAAACAAGTAGATGCAGGTTAATCGAGGGCTATTCAAGCTAGACCTAGTGGACCACCACGCCATTTTGGGGATCCCCCTAGATGCGGATGCGAAACAGGTAAGGAAGCGTTATCTAAAGATTGCGCGTAAATTGCACCCTGATAGTTTGCGTACTGCTAGCGATGAACAAAAGCAGCAAGCCAGCGAATTGTTATCTAAGCTGGTAAACCCTGCCTACGAAGTTTTAAGTCAAGAACGCTCTTCGGTTGAGCATAAGGTGAGTCTGCGGTTGAAGGGAGAACAACTCCAAAAACAGCCTGCACTTTTATCGTTATCGACTGAGCAATCTAAGAAAGTTGCCAACAGCAACAACATAGACTACGAATATGCCAACGCCCTGAAAACCCTTGTTCTGGAGCAGTACGAGTCGCTAGATACCGCCATTAACGCCATTGGTGAAATTAGTGAACTCAATGCTGTTTATGTGATGCGTCAGGGGGCCAGTGTTTCACCGGCGGCTAAGGCTTCGGCGTCTCAAGGTGCGCCAGCGAATGGTGGAGCGGTACAGGCAGACGACCCGACCAAAACGAGGGTAAAGTCCTCCAGTGAACGTCGGGCAGAGCTGATCAAAAGCTTTATTAATCGAGCTAAAGAATTCGAATATAAGGGCAATTTTTCGCGGGCCATTGTTGAGTTGCGAGAGGCGGTTAAGGCCCATCCTCAAAATCCCCTATGCCATGCGGAGCTGGGCCGTATGTATATGCGGAGTAAGCAGCTTAAAATGGCGGGCATTCATACTAAGCGGGCTCTGGAGTTGGACCCCAACAACCAAATTGCCACTGATGTCAAGAAGAAGCTAGATGCCTATGCCAAACGCATGAGAAAAAATCCACCCTACGCTGACACATCATCGAACGGTCGGGTCTCTAGCACGACTCCCAAAAAGCATAAGG
>CALBPH010000599.1 GCA_937899365.1 uncultured Leptolyngbya sp. | reverse complement strand
GGCGAGTGAGATCGCAATTGCTCGACTTCCTGTCTCCATGTCGGCCCACTCCTGCGGACCAGACAGTAAATTCTGGCGCTCAACCCAAGCCTGAACAATCTCTATGATCAGTTCAGTTTCAGGCCGGGGGATCAGCACATCGGGCGTTACCGTCAGCATCAAATCTCGCCACGGTGTTTCACCCACTAGATATTGCACCGGCACCCGCTCAACCACACGGCGCTGCCACTGCTGCGTCAGCCAATCCAGGGAATGGCTCAATGGCACCGAACTCCGGTCACAGTAAAGCCCCAAACTCAGATCTGACTGATTTAGCTGGCTGACACCTTGTAAAAACCAGTCCACTTCATACAAAGGGACATCTGCTTTTTGGGCATCAGCCTGAGCTTTTAATCTCCACTGATAAAGAGCTGCTCCAGGGATCTCAAATTTTTCCTTGTGCAGACGTTTCATAGTATGTACAGACGTTCCATGGAACGTCTCCACGTCTAACCCAAAACCCGCAAAACACTGGCAATTGAATCCACATCAGCTGACTCTTTCAGAGCAGAAATAGCTTTCTGGAATTCGCCTTCCTTGACTTCATGGGTCACAATCACCAGCCCCGCCAGATTCTCCTGGAGGCCAATTTGCACAATCGATTCGAGGCTTAGATTGTGGTTGCCAAAAATTTCTCCTAAATGACCAATCACCCCTGGCTGATCCTTCACCATCAGTCGCAGATAAAAGCGACTTTCCAACTGCTCCATGGGGCTAATGGTTTTGTAATCGCTGTAGGCATTGCTCAGCAGCGGATTAGGTAATTTTTCTTCGGCCGGTGACTCCATGTGGAGAGTGGCGGCAATGGTCATGATGTCCGATACGATGGCGCTGGCTGTGGGGCCTTCTCCCGCGCCCGGTCCATAGAGCATGACCTGGCCGATGGGGTCACCCTCAACTAAGACGGCATTGTTGACACCGTTAACGTTGGCTAGCGGATGGTCTAGCGGCACCAGGGTGGGATGCACCCGCAGTTGGATGGTGTCATTGGTGTCATTGGTGTCGCTGTTGGGTGGGTTGCGTTTTGCGATCGCAAGCAGTTTAATCACAAACCCCAAGGTTTCCGCATAATCAACATCCGCTGCACTTACATGACGAATACCCTCAGTAAAGACATCCTCACGACGAATTTTGCCACCAAAGGCAATCGACGCCAAAATAGCAATCTTATCCGCTGCATCTAGACCGTCCACATCAGCCGTTGGGTCCGCTTCGGCATAGCCTAAGGCTTGTGCATCCGCCAAAATCGGTTCAAAGTCCCCACCCTCTGACTGCATGCGGGTCAAAATATAATTGGTGGTCCCATTAATAATGCCAGTCACCGTTTCTAAACGATTAACCCCCAGGGCCTGCTGTAGTGGCTGAATGATAGGAATCCCACCCCCCACAGCAGCTTCATAGAGCACATATACACCTGCTTTTTTCGCCGCCTCAGCAATCTCGTTACCGTAGCGAGAGATTACGGCTTTATTGGCAGTCACCACATGCTTACCATCTTCAATCGCTTCCAAAATTAGCGACCGAGCCGGTTCTAAGCCACCCATGACCTCCACCTCAATATCAATATCGGGGTCGGTCTCTATCGCTTCGAGATCGTTGGTTAAGCATGTTTCTGGCAAATCAACCGCACGGGGCTTGTCCAAAGAACGCACCCCCACCCGATGAATCTCTAAGGTTTGTAGCAACGGATGACGCTGGGTCGCATCTAACAAAATCTTGGCCGTGCCTGTACCCACGGTGCCCAGTCCCAATAATCCAACCTTAAAAACCAATGTGCTATCCTGCGCGACTTACCACAAACCATTGTAAAAGCCAGGGAACCTTCAGATTCACCTGGCTTTTACATATTATTCATTTGTTAGCTGCTACTTAACTAAGTCCGTAGAACCTAGTAAGTCTCAACGTGCCAGCGATGGCCCTTCTTCATGTCGCGGCGATACTCATCCCAGTTAACACCGGTCTTAGCAGCGGCCGCCGTCAGCGCTTCATCAATGCCGCCTTCCATACCGCGTAGACCACAGATGTAAACGTGAGTCTTCTGATCTTGGATGAGACTCCACAGCTCATCAGCATACTCAGCAATACGATGCTGAATATACATGCGACCGCCTTCAGAGTTCTGCTGCTCACGGCTGATGGCATAGGTCAAACGGAAGTTGTCAGGATACTTAGCCTGCATTTCTTCCAGTTCTTCCTTATAAAGAATGTTGGGAGTCTTAGGGACACCAAAGAACAGCCAGGCCAAGCCTTTGAAGCTGTAGTCAGGATTAGCCTCACGCTCTCTATCTTTAAACATGCGCCACAGATACGCCCGAAAAGGGGCAATACCCGTACCGGTACCCATCATGATCACCTTGGCATCAGGATCTTCAGGCAGAAGCATCTCCTTACCTACGGGACCAGTGATCTTTACCTTAGTGCCAGGCTCTAAATTACAAAGATAGGTAGAGCAAACACCGTTGATTGTCTCTCCACTCTCAGGATGCTTGTAGGTAAGCTGTCGAACACACAGAGAGACAGTCTTATCATCTACATCATCCCCATGGCGAGTAGATGCGATGGAATATAGTCGTAGTTTGTGGGGTTTGCCATTATCGTCAGTCCCTTCAGGGATAATGCCGATACTTTGACCTTCCACATAGGTTAGGTCCCCTTCAGACAGATCAAATTTGATGTGCTGAACGTCTCCAACGCCACCTTCTGCAACCAGGGCATCATTGGATAAACATTCACCCAAGTAGGGGGTTTTGGGCTTGTAAATATTAATCGGTACATTAGCACCGGGTTTCTTCGCTTTAGCTTTCGTTTCGGCCATGGGTTTACTTGCTGCAGGTGCTGATTGAATCACAGGAGCAGTTGAATTATTGCCATTTGCTGCACGAATGCTGACAATTTTGCCTCCCATGCGCATAATGCGCCGAGTTTCCTCAGCCATGCGTCCATAGGGAACAGTTACAAAAGTGCTTCCACTCTGACGCACAGGTGCTGCTGACCCGTCAGTTGAGCCTAGCCCTTCTACCTCGTATACAAATAGACGGCTATCAGAAGTACTGACACTACCGCCAATGACGCTCGAATTGTACATGCGCTGAACTTTAAAGTATCTCCTAACCCTTCAGATAGCGGCTAAACCATCCATCTGAAACTAATCATCCATCTAGCGTATCATTCTGAGCGAAACGAAGTTCATACCTGAGGTTAGGTAACTATGCGATGGGCAGGTCTAGTCAACTGTTCCTATGACCTATTTAGTAACCTACCGAAGATATCCGAGAAAAACTATAAAATGCGATGCATTTAATTGTCTTTTAATTGCCATCATGACAACAAATACGTGCCTACCAGGGTGAATACTCATAAAAAACGATATAAAGCTTAACAAAGCATCCTAATTAAACTGGCTGTAATCCCCAGGAGTCAGTTCTTGTAGGCTTTTGTGTCGTATGAGTATTTACATAACGGATTGTAAAAAAACGAAAGTCTATTTATCATAAAGTACAAGCCAGAATCCTATCTGATGGTGATTACGACCATCCTGATGTGGATGCTTGTGACATCCCCACGTCCCTAAAGGGTTGATATATATCTTCCAACTCTTTACCCATAGGGGCTTGATGCCATATTAAGAGGATTTGAGATGACCATTGCAATGGGCCGTGCTGGAGCAGATCGAGGCGTGT
>CALBPH010000598.1 GCA_937899365.1 uncultured Leptolyngbya sp. | reverse complement strand
GGCCAAAAAAGATGCTGACGTTTGCAGGGTACGATCCCCACCAACCACAAGGGGCCGCTGTCCCAATCTAGAAATCAGCGAGCCACACTGGGATAAGATGCCTGAACCTCGCACCACCTGGGCGGGTGCCACCATCAGTGTCGATAACGTAGACATAGTTGATTATTAACAGACTTCAAAGACGCTTTAAAAGACTCGGAAGAGAGCACGGGCATCGGCTGTAGCGAACAGACACACAATCAATCGGAGCAAGATAGCCACCCTAGCTACTCGCTCGGGCCTTCGCTAACGCAGAACGGTCAAGGACAACGCGGTAACCCAGCTCGGCATCAGCATCGGGCTTTACCTGACCTAAATAGACCAAGTCAGAGATACCGGGGTCACGATGAACAATGGCCCGGGCTCGAATCATCGCACCCTGAACACCACCGCTCAACCGGCTGGGATTAAACGAATTGACGGCCGCCTGCTGTAGGGTGGCCTCCAGCTGAGCATCGGTAATATCGGCCGGAACCGCAATCACCAGCTGGGAAGCACCAGAATCAAAAACAGTTGTGTAGGGAACTGAGCCTTCAAATGTAATGGGCACCAACGGCTGAAAACTGAGACCCAAGAACCCTGCAGTTAATACACCACAGAAAGCGCTTGCACCCACCAGACGAAACCGAATACCCCACTTAGTTAAAAACGCCAGTGCCGTTAGCGCTGTCAAGGCTAACGTGGCGATACCCATCCACTTGGTGGCTTCGAGAAAAGTTTCAGGCGTTGGCATGGCAAACTAGCGTTTTTAATGTGTCATCAGCATAGCGTTATTAATCGTATCAGTGGACACGTTTGCCAAGGATAACGGGGGATGAAACCAGCCCAGAAACTTGCATAGAACGATCAGCCCGAATGGCCCTACTCGCAGATAACCAAGGGATATGGAAGATTTAGATAGCTAATTAGACAGGCCGGCAGGGCTCACTAGGAACTGTCTAAAGAAATCATTAGGATGCAATGCTAAATCGAGTTCAAGCTGGGCTGGGTCTGATTGCCCTTACAGGTCTGGGATTTGTTTGTCTGGGTTGGCAGAGTAGCCACAAACCGCCACCGCTGCCCCAAGATCCTCATATTCAAGTTTTCTTTAACCAGGCAGACACCAACAGCTATCAAGATCCCTATCGCCGCATCCAACGGTCTGGCGACAATCTGGAGCAGATCCTGCTCGACGCCATCAACCAGGCAACCACATCTATTGACATAGCTATACAGGAGCTAAACCTACCACTGGTGGCACAAGCCCTGATTGGCAAGGCTCAGACTGGCGTAACAGTCAGAGTAATTTTAGATAATCAGTATAGTGATGGGTGGAGTCACCACGACACAGCGTGGATTCGCCAACAGGACAACCATAGTCGAGGTAAATACGAAAATTTGTCTGCATTTGGTGACATCAACGGCGATGGGCACATCACCTCAGACGAGGCAGCCAAACGTGATGCCATCCTGATGTTGCAACAAGCGGCTGTACCGATAGTGAATGATACGGACGACGGCACTAAAGGCAGCGGTCTGATGCACCACAAATTTATGGTGGTGGACGGTCGTCAGGTGATTACCGGCTCTGCCAACTTTACCCTCTCGGGCATCCATGGAGACTGGCTCGTCCCCGAGAGTCGAGGTAATGCCAATGCCCTGCTACGCATTGACAATGTCGAGCTAGCCACGGCCTATATCGATGAGTTTAACCTGCTGTGGGGAGACGGCCCTGGCGGTCAGGTCAACAGTCTCTTTGGCTCACCCAAACCGGTACGCCCACTCAAAACAGTCAATCTGCCCAACGGTCAGATCACCGTACAATTTTCTCCCCATCGGGCTAATAGTCCCCGTGAGCACACGACCAATGGCGTAATTGCCAACACCCTCAGCCAAGCGAGCCAATCGGTAGATTTGGCCCTATTTGTGTTTACTGACCAAGGCATTGCCGATGCTCTACAACTCAATCCCTCCCTCCAAATCCGTATCCTCATCGATCGTAGCTTTATCTATCGCAGCTACAGCGAAGCCTTAGATATGCTGGGACTGGCTTTGCCCAATCACCGCTGCCAATATGAGAAAGACAACCGTGTATGGAAAGACACCATCACCACCGTTGGTTATCCGGAATTAGCTGATGGAGACAAACTACACCACAAATTTGCCTTACTGGATAATCGTCAGGTGATTATCGGCTCCCACAACTGGAGTAACGCGGCGAACCATACAAACGATGAGAATCTGTTGGTCATTGAAAATACCACCGTAGCTCAACACTTTAAACGA
>CALBPH010000597.1 GCA_937899365.1 uncultured Leptolyngbya sp. | reverse complement strand
CCCGAGGATCAGCAGCGCCAGAAATTTTAAGATGATTCCTGGGCTGAGCGCGTCAGTAGTTCATTTCTCATGGGTTGTAATTGTTTATCTAATTCAGGAAAGTATCTTGCTGATGGAAATAACTCACTAAAAAAGAGTTTTACAGGTAAGTTATCTAAGATTGGGACATAGTCTTTAGGACTTGCCCCATCAATATGACGGCTAAGAACCCCAAACCCTAAACGTTCATAACGTGGCTCTACAACGGGTGCAGCTTGTTTAAGCCAAGTATCAAAGGTGTCACTGGCGTTCATACTTGAGAGTAGTTGGTCTATTTGCTCTTGAGAGGGCTTTGGGGAAAATTGAGACGCATTGGCTGTGCTCCTAACTAACGCCTCAACTATCAACGCTTCTCGTTTTTGGGGCTGTTGCCAGGCCTGCATAATTAGTTGGGTTGGGGTTGTTGCCAGGTTTGAACTATCCTCTGGCAAGGCATTCCCCTGAGACATGGCAATCAAGGATGATCCAATGGCAACCTTGGCTTTCTCTAAATCTGTTGCTGCCGTGGCTAAATTGCCTTGCCACCAAGACAATCCCCCCCGTAGACGATACAGGTATTGCTTAAATGCAGGAGATGCCTCGGTTAAAAAGGAGGTGCACTGTTCTATGGACTGTTGTAGAACAGAGTCGTAGAGTGGGGCAAATTGTGGAAATTTCCAGATGTCGCTCGATATGACCAGGGGATGGCGCAAAACCTCTAACGTCAGAGCTTGAGTGGCCAGGTCTGTTTGACCCAAACGCAGCAGGCTATAGCCTAAGCCCAGAAAAACCCCCGGTTTTGCTGGCACAAGTCGGATGGATCGGGCAAAAGCGTTTTGCGCGGCTTGAGCATCGACTGACATCAGCAGCCATCCCAGATTAGACTGGCCAAATTCTTGATAGGGTGACGCTTCATTGCCGCGGGTGAACCAATCAATTGCCGTCGCTCGAAACGGTTCAGGATTCTGAAAACTAATGTCGCCTAAACGCCAGCCTAGTTGATAGGGGTAATAGCTTTCCCATGGGGCCAGGGTATGGGCCTTTTGCAGATGCTCTGTGAATGTGTTTAAGTCATCCTTTTGCAGCGCCTGAAAAGCTTGGCTAGATGCAGCCCAGGCACGATGGATAGGCGTGAGCCACCAGACAACGGCCAGGACCATGCTAAGACCAGCAACCGAGACTAAGCGAGCTTGTTTGTTATGGTCTATAGTCTCTGGGGCAATAACAGATGAATGGGTAAAGGCTTTAGTAAGCACCGTTAGGTAAATGGCGATTGTACCGGCGATGCAGAGGTTGTCTAGTTGATAATCTGTCAGGCCGATGATGCCATAGGCATCAAGTCCGGCTAATTGACTCCAAACGATGGGTCTGGGATGGGCATTAGGGGGGGGAGGAGAATTAGCCCATCGCCAAGTGGCACGCATCAGGAGAATGATGAGGATTATGCTTGCTACAATGCCCCAACCTCCAAGTTCTGCCCAGATTTGAGCGGGGGTGCTGTGGAGCTGAAAGTGCAGCTCGGCTTCTCTGCCTGCCCAGTAGGGACGATAACGCTGATAGAGGAGTGGTATGCTGCCTGGACCTGCGCCGATAACGGGATGGGGCAACCCAATTCTCCAACCCGTTACATTAGTAATCCAGCGATAGGCGACTTCTCCGCTAGCAACATTGCCTTGTAAAAGTGCTAAGAGAGAATTGCGAGTGCGAACATTGGAAAGTATGCCGCCTATTAAGAGCACGATGCTCAAGCTGCTAATTAAGACCGTCTTGAGTTTTGAAAATTGACTGTGCCATAGGATGATGCCACTCCCAATGGCAGCTGTGATGAGCAGGGCCAGGACACCACCTCGTGAGCTCGTGGTATGTAGATCAATAACCCCTAGCAGACATCCACCCAGCCAAAACCATCGCTCTCGTCCTTGGCTGGTGAGAGATAGGCCAACAAGTAACGGTAAGATCAGCAACAGGTAGCCTGCAACATAGTTTTGATGGCCGATGGGTTGCCAGTTACGCAGGGTTAACTGGTTGAAATTAAAGGTTTCGGTGATGCCAAATTGTTGTAGCTGTTCTAGACGAGAGAGTTCTGGTAAATAGGTTTGAAATAACCACAGTCCCAAACTTACTAAAATAAAAGCGCAACCGAGGATGGCCTGATATTTGAGCAGCTGAAGGACGCGCGCTTGGGTGTTTAGCCATCCAGAAATAGCATAGATGGCGGCAATACCGCCGAGTGTGGCCCATGCATACCAGCGTGCCTGGTTTGGAAACTCTGCCAACAGGGTGGACCCAATTAAACCTAAGACAAACAGGGCTATGACCCGATCAAATCTGGTCCCTAGGCTAAACTGTTGCCACGGTTTAAACCACAGCTGCCACAGCAGCCAGAGAATTGGGAGAACTAAGGTCACTTGCCAAATAAATACCCAGGGCCAAGACACCATCATTGAATGGCTGCCGGGGAGGAGGGTAAATAGGCTATATAGAACCATTAACAGGAGGCCTAAAAGGGTGCCATCCGTTGTGGAACTGCGATGCTTAGGAAGCTCTGATGGGGACATAAAACTCTAGAGAGAATGGTTATAAACCAGGAAGTGACGTCGGGTTAAAGACTGAGCGAGCTAATAGGCCCCTAACCCTGTTAAAACAATGCGTAGGGTGGCGACTAAAATTTCTAGATCTAGGTTAAGAGACCAGTTGTCGATGTAGTGCAGATCTAATCTGGCGGCATCGTCAAAGGTTTCAATATCGGATCGACCTGACACCTGCCACAGACCCGTAATCCCAGGTAGTACCTGATGGCGAATGTGGTGCCAGGTTTCGAACTGAGCCACATCTCTGAGGGGGAGCGGACGGGGACCGACCAGACTCATTTGACCCAGGAGCACATTAAATAATTGGGGGAGTTCATCCAGGCTGCTGCGGCGTAGAAACTTTCCTACGGGGGCTACCCGTGGATCATGCTGGAGCTTGAACATATTCCCGTCCGAACTTTGGTTTTGCTGCTCTAGCTGGGCCTGGCGTTGGGGGGCAT
>CALBPH010000596.1 GCA_937899365.1 uncultured Leptolyngbya sp. | reverse complement strand
AACAAGAAATCTACATATAACCTAAGGTTCCCGGCCAGACCCCCGGATTCTCAGAGTGTGGTTAATCTATAGCAATATTTGTTTTGCTTAAGAATTCGGGGGTCTGAGCGTTAACTAAATTCAGAAGCCGGAGATCTTCAAACAAACCTGGGCACTCTACATGGACAAAGATTGATGAGTTGTCATGTTGCTTCCATGGTTTAAGCATCTGATCCCTGGCGTTGCCGTTACTACAGTGCTCATTTCCATAGCTCCTACCCAGGCACAGCCGTCTGCCTTTGAGGCGCTGCCAGATGTGACCTATTGGACCGATCTGTGTCGGCTACAGGCCAGCGCTAAAGATTACGAAAATGCTCTGGCTGCCTGTGAGCAGGCGATTGCTTTAGAACCGGAGGATGCTGATATCTGGGCACAGCACAGTGGTATTTTGGTTAGTCTGGATGCGTTTCCAGATGCGATCGCATCTGCCAACCGTGCCCTCACCTTTGACCCCGAAAACTCCCTGGCCATTGCCTATCAGTGTGTGGCCTACACTTCTCTCGGAGAAAACGAAACCGCCCTCGACAAATGTAACGATGCCCTGCGGGTAAACGGCAACTGGGGTAGCGAGAACCCAGCTCTCGCCTGGTTTTATCGCGGTGAGATTTTAGCCCAGGCCCAACAATATGAGCTAGCCCTGGTGGCCTATGAACGTACTCTGCTGTTAGAACCTGAAAATTCTCTTGTTCTTACCCATCAGTGCAAAGCCTATGGAGCTCTAGAGCGTTCTGAAGAGGCTTTAGATAGCTGTGAGTTAGCCCTGGCCATTGATCAAAACTGGGGAGAGAGTAGCCCGGCCCCTGCCTGGACCTACCTAGGACAGGCCCACACCCAGCTAAGTGAGTATGACCAGGCCATTTTTGCCTACGACCAGGCCATTTCCTTGGATGCTAAAAATGCCCTCACCTGGATTGCTCAAGGTCAGGTTCTAGAAGCCCTACGTCGTGACCAGGAGGCTCTAGTTTCTTATGATCAGGCCGTAGCCATCAAGGCCGACTATGCCCTGGCGCTGCTGGGGCAGTGTACCTTGCTCAACCGGCTGGGCAGCTATGAACCGGCGCTAGCCGCCTGTGATGCAGCGAGTGATGGCGATGGTGATTGGGGGAATCAAACTCTCGCCAAGGCATGGAATGAACGCAGCATTTCCCTCACCGGCACTCAACACTATGAGGAAGCCCTGGCCTCCATTAACCGGGCTGTGGGCATTCAGCCGGACTATGTAGCGGCCCATAATCATCGCAGCACTATCTTTTGGTATCTAAACCGCTACCCTGAAGCTCTCGCCGCCAACCAACAGGCCCTCTATCTAGATGATACCTATGCCCCGGCCTGGTTTACCCGTGGGCTGATCTTTCGCGCTACAGGAGAATATGGCCACGCCCTGGCTACCTACAATCGGGCCCTGGCCTTAAACCCCTTTAATGACTGGGGTTGGACCAATCGTAGTTTAGTTCTCTGGCAGCTAGAACAATATGAAGAGGCTCTGGAGTCAGCAGAACGGGCAATTGCACTGAATTCGGAGTCGGTCCAGGCTTGGTACAACAAAGGGGTGGCCCTGTCGGCATTGGGGGAGTATGAAGGTGCGATCGCAACCTACGACAACGTTCTTATCCTCGATGCCACCCACGACAATGCCCTCACCGGACGCGGTATCGCCTGGTTTCACCTGGAAGACTATGCTGCGGCTACTACTGATTTAGAAGCCGCTCTCGCCCTGAATCCTGATAACAGTTTGGCCCAAGATACCCTGACTACATTGGCGAAACTCAGCCTATTGAGGCATTATCAGTACCACCGCCGCCGCCGTCCTGACCGTTATTGATGATATCAGCTCTATCGCAGAAATATATCAGAACATCGTTTTGGTAAATTAATACATCGGAATTTATTATGGCTCGTAGCGATCGCACCTCTAAAAAGCAACAAAAATCATCCTTATCCAAGGATACTACGTTGCCACCATCACGTTCTTTTGTAACAGATACTGACCCGTTAGAAACAGTCATTGCACCAAAAGCAAACATTTCTACTACATCCTTTAATCTTAGTCAGATAGATTTTGATGAAACAGCAAAGTCTCACCCCACAACAGATTTTGCACCCATCCAACCCAAACTCACCATTGGCGAACCAGGCGATAAATATGAGCAAGAAGCTGACAATGTAGCAAAAGTAGTTGCGCAACAAATCAACAGCCCACAAGCTCAGCGTGAGGATGAGATTCAGCGTAGTTCAATGACGTCATTGATTCAGCGTCAGGACTCAATTCAGGCAGGAACTGCTAGCAATGAATTTGAGAGTAACTTAAATAGTGCTCGTAGCGGTGGTAGCACCCTAGAACCAGTGATCAAAGGTCAGATGGAGTCTGCCATAGGGGCAAACTTTAGTGAAGTAAAAGTCCACACGGATCACCAAGCTGATCAGCTAAGTCGTTCAATTCAGGCTAAGGCATTTACCACTGGACAGGATGTCTTCTTTAAGCAAGGGGAATATAACCCTAGTAGTCGTAGTGGACAGGTGCTACTGGCCCATGAATTAACTCATGTTGTACAGCAATCTGGCTCAGCTAAGGTGCAAAGAATGCACCATTCACAAGAGAGCAATGTCACCGTATCCTCCACTAAGAGTACTGCTATCCAGAGAGTGGAAGAGGAGGAAGCCACAAAGCTCGTCTCTAAATATGTCAAGACATTAGGTATGTCTAAACGACGTAGACCATTTATGGAAAAACAGTTAAAGGCCGGAATCACCAGGCTAGCAAAGCTACAAGGCCAAACCTATGAAGACTATATTGCTAACCTGTCAATCTCTGATTTTAACGAAACTTGTGAATACATTTATAAAACAGAAGGACAACTATCACTGGATGAGAA
>CALBPH010000595.1 GCA_937899365.1 uncultured Leptolyngbya sp. | reverse complement strand
ATCTAACTGCCGGCTGGCACCGTATCGCCAAGGCTGGGTAAGCTGTTCGGTGATCCATGAAACTGGGCGGGCATCGCTGTCGTTGGGGCCAAAGTTCCACCCTTCAGCATCGTTGGTGCCCGAGTCCCACATCTGCTCAGCTAGGGTCATGTAGCCATTTAGGGGCTCGAGCACATGCTGCCAAGGGCGAATGGCATTTGGGCTACGAATCAGCACTGATTCTCCGGCGATGATGGCGCGAATAATGTCGGGAATAAGTCGATCGCCAGCCCAGTCGCCGCCGCCGATCACGTTACCGGCCCTAACGCTGGCTAAACCGACGCCGTGCTCGTGGTAGGTGTTGGGGCCAAAGTAGGAGTTGCGATAGGCCGAGGCCACCAGTTCGGCACAGCCCTTGCTGTTGGAATAGGGGTCATGGCCACCCATGGCTTCATTCTCTCGATAGCCCCACACCCATTCACGGTTTTCGTAACATTTGTCGCTGGTGATATTGACCACCACGCGGGTGTTACCGGTTTGTCGCACCGCTTCTAACAGGTGCACTGTTCCCATCACGTTGGTGGCATAGGTCTCTACGGGGTTTTCGTAGGAATATCGCACCAGGGGCTGGGCGGCCATGTGAAAAATGATGTCGGGCTTGTGGGTTGCGATCGCATCTTGCAAACTCACCAAATCCCGCACATCGCCCTCGATGGACATCATGTCATCGCCCACACGAGCCACCTCAAACAAGCTGGGGGAGGTGGGAGGCGTCAATGCATAGCCCACTACCTCAGCCCCTAGCTGTTGTAACCAAAGCGATAGCCAACTGCCCTTAAAGCCCGTGTGACCAGTTACAAAAACCCGTTTACCACGCCAAAAATCAGCGTTCATAACTGTTCCTTCAATACAGCAAAAAATTAATGTCGTTGTCAGCCGACAACAACAACAAACAATAGTGACATCTAAACCATTACCGGATTTAGACTCCTGTTGCATCGGTCAGGTTAGCTAGGACAATGGATATCCCTAAATGCCTTAAATGACAACAGCTAACCTGACTCACAATCGATGAATATAGCCGTCGATTGCCATATAGTGACCGAGCAGCCTCTGACTAGAGGCTGCTCGGCGGCGGTACTACCAAACTTTCCAAGGAGCTTCGTTTGCCTGCCACATCTTTTCTAGATACCGCTTATCTCGCAAGGTATCCATGGGCTGCCAAAAGCCGTTGTGCTTATAGGCCGAGAGCTCTTCCATATGGGCTAGCTTTTGCAAGGGCTCCTTTTCCCAAGAAATTGAATCATCATCGATGTAATCAATGACCTGGGGGTTGAGAACAAAAAATCCACCATTGATCCAGGCCCCGTCACCTTCGGGCTTTTCCTGAAACTGGGTGATTTTTGTCTGATCTTTTTCCAGGGAAATTGCCCCAAATCGTCCGGGTGGTTGGACAGCTGTCAGCGTAGCCAGGGATTTTTGTTGCTTATGAAATTCGATCAGTTCGGTAACGTTGACGCTTGAAACACCGTCTCCGTAGGTAAAGCAAAAATCTTCGCTACCGACATGTTCTCTTACGCGCTTAAGACGACCACCGGTCATGGTCGAATCACCGGTATCTACTAGGGTGACACGCCAGGGTTCTGCTTTACCCGCGTGCACATTCATCTGGTTAAAGCGCATGTCAAAGGTAACGTCTGACATGTGGAGAAAATAATTGGCAAAGTACTCTTTAATGACGTACCCTTTGTAGCCGCAACACACAACAAAATCAGTAATGCCGTGGTGAGAATAAATCTTCATGATATGCCAAAGAATTGGCTTGCCACCGATTTCCACCATGGGCTTGGGCTTAATGGAGGTTTCTTCACTCAAGCGAGTACCTAAACCACCAGCTAGTATGACAGCTTTCATATAGTTAATAAATTAACGAACACCTTTGATGCCATTAATGGCGTATGAGCATAACAAAAACCATTAATGGATGAGCTTCTTTAAGGAAACTCCACATTCGGGAGATTCTCCATAAAGGATTGCCGGAAAATTCCCTATCGATACTTTAGTATTTAACTCCTCACCCCCTAAGTATTCCGGAATTTTACGCAAGTTTTAGCGGGCATTATGACCTTTACGTTGTTATCAGCTGTGATCATGTCATCGCCGATATGAACGTTCTATGACAATTTGCCCCAAAGACTGTGACTAATCTTTGGCGAATATTAAAGGGGTACTTAATTTGATACCTCTGGTAACGTCCTAATACCGAGATCAGAGTTCCCTGAAAATCAGAGGATGATGCCGTTGGTGCCCTAGGAGATAAATCGAGGGGATAAATCGATTAGCCCGAACTAGTGCTCAAAAATATTGTGATATTGCAGCAGATCTAATCGAATAAACGTTGGTAAGCATTGGAAGCATTCCTCTGCCAAATGCCAGCGTCCTTCTCGCTGTAGCATCAGAGTCAGGCGCTTAGATAGCTCGTGGAGGTAGCGGACATCGTTGGCAGCGTAGGCAAGCTGTTCGTTGCTGAGGTCATGTACATTGCCCCAGTCAGAGCTTTGGGCCGATTTGTCGAGTTCTATGCCGGCAATTTCTTTGACCAGTTCCTTGAGACCGTGGCGGGGGCTGTAGGTGCGGGCTAGCTTACTGGCAATTTTGGTACAAAATACGGGGGCGACTTCAATGTCTAGGTGGTGCTGAAGGGTGGCCAGATCAAACCGGGCAAAGTGAAATATTTTGAGAATGCTGGGGATTTCTAGCAGCTTTTGTAGATTGGGGGCATTGGTTTGCCCCCGTTCAATGCGAATGGCTGAACTGTAGCCTTCGGTGTCACAGAGCTGTACTAAACAGAGCCGATCGCGCAGAGGATTAAGACCCATGGTTTCGGTGTCGACTGCGATCGCATCAGCGCTCAGATAGCGCTCAAGCAG
>CALBPH010000594.1 GCA_937899365.1 uncultured Leptolyngbya sp. | reverse complement strand
AACCCAGAGACTCCCCTGTACAACATGGTGGTAAGCTTCACCATCCAGGGGAAGATTGATCCCGTCCACTTCCCACGGGCATTTCAAGCATTAATAGCCCATAGCGACATTCTCCGTCTGACCATTACCGAGTCGGATGTTATTCCCCACCAGACGGTCGCTCCCACATTAAACTATTCGCTTCCAATTATAGATTTTTCTACAGATACGGCACCTACCCAGGCGTCACAGACATGGATGCAGCAGCGCTCTACCTGTCTGCTAAACCTGCAAGATTGTTTATTTGATGCGGCACTGCTAAAACTATCGTCGGATCGGTTTATTTGGTATTTAAATCAGCACCACCTAATTACCGATAACTGGTCGGTTTCACTGCTCTACCGACGGTTACAGGAATACTATGGTCAATCGCTGACCGGTACGTTAGCAACAGCCACTGACCTGCCCGCCTATATTGACTATGCTGAGTCAGAACAGCCGTCAGCGTGGCAGCAACAGGCCATCACCCATTGGCAACAAAAACAAGAGCACCTACCATCGTCAGTACCGTTATATGGTCAGACAGCCGAGGTAGCCACCGCTCGCACAGAACGCACCTATTTTGAACTGGGACCAGAGCGATCTGAGGCGTTACGAGCCTTAGCCAAAACCCCAGAAGCTCGAACATTATCCATTCATCAGTCCCAGTTCAATCTGTTTTTAACCCTGGTATTTGCCTATCTATATCGAGTCAGTGGCAGCCATGAACTCGCCATTGCCGCCCCGGCCCATAATCGACCAACACCGATTCTAAAAGAGACACCGGGAGTCTTTATGGAGCTGTTTCCACTCCAGGTGGACATTGAACCAGGGGAAACCTTCACCACACTGTTAGGCAAGGTGGCCAGGGAATCCATGGCATTTTTGCGCTATGCCCAATCCGATGTCAGTCACCATGGCATCAGCCGCGATGTTAATGTTGTTCTCAGCTACATTAACGTCACCTTTCCCGACTTCCATGGCATGCCAGTCAAAACAGACTGGATTCATTCGGGGTATGGAGACAGCCAGCACCATCTGCGGCTAGAGGTGCAAGACTTTGATGCCACCGGAAGTTTCACCCTACAGTTTGATTTTAATAGCGACTTAATTGCTGATCCACAGCATCAGTGGGCGACCGAACATTTTTGTAACCTGTTGGATGCTTGGCTGGAAGATGCCCACCAGGAGATTGAAGGGGTAGATATTCTGGCTACAGAGGAGCGAGCCTTGTTGTTTGGGTCAGGCTCAGCAGTGAAAAGTCATCACCCAGATCTGATGTCTCTCTTACCAAGGGGGAACAACGGGGAAGCATTAATATCTGAAGCTAACGGTCGAGCCTCCGTCGCCTACGGTACCTCTCCGTCTCAAGGAGAAGAAAACCTCAGCTATGATTCCACCCTGGTAGGAAGGTTTCAACAGCAGGCAGATCTTGTCCAATGTCAGACGGCTGTTGTGTTCGGGCAGCAAACCCTCACCTACGCTGAGCTAAATACTCAAGCTAATCAGCTGGCGCACTATCTGGGTAAACAAGGCGTCCAGAAAGGGATGACCGTGGGTCTGTTCATGGAGCGTTCAGTTTCCATGGTTGTCAGCATCCTAGCTATTCTGAAGGCTGGGGCTGCCTATCTGCCCATTGATCCGGCCTATCCGGCAGAGCGCACCCGCTTTATGGTGGCGGATGGCCAAATCTCTGTTGTGTTGACGCAGCAGGCGTTACTGGAAAAATGTCCCACTGGCCAAATGACAGACCAAATCATTTGTCTAGAGGACCACGCCATCGTCCAGGAACCCACAGGGGCTCCTGAGGTGGCGATAACGGCCCAGGACTTGGCCTATATTCTCTTTACCTCTGGTTCTACGGGACAGCCTAAGGGGGTGATGGTGGAGCATCGTAATGTTCTGGCCATGGTGAATGGGTTTGAGCAGACAGCCCCAGCAGGGGAGCAGCTGCGGGGAACAGCGCTGTGCTCCTATGGGTTTGATGTGTCGGTTTGGGAGATTTTTTCAAATTTATGTTTTGGTGGCACGGTGTATGTGGTGCCGCCGGAGATCGTGGCTAGCCATAACCAGTTTGCTCAGTACCTGATCACCCATGACATCACCAGCGCCTATATTCCACCGGCCCTCTTGCCTATGGTCATTCAGGAGCTAGAGAAAGCTGACCATGGGTCTGAACATAAGATTGTTTTAGACCGCATTCTCGTGGGTGTGGAGCCCATTCAACAGAAACTTTTACAGCGCTATCGCCAACGCATACCCCAATTACGCATCGTTAATGGCTATGGGCCAACAGAAACCACCGTCTGTGCCACGTTCTATGCTTTTGACACCGTGACCGATCCCCAAGGGATTGTCCCCATTGGCAAGGCTGTCCCCGGTTACGAGGTGTATGTTGTCAATGCTCAAGGGCAGCAGGTGCCCATGGGGGTCAAAGGAGAGATCGTTATTGGGGGAGCGGGGCTAAGTCGAGGCTATCTCAATCGTCCTGAGCTGATGGCGGAACGGTTTATCGAGAATCCCTTTGGTGCTGGCAAGCTTTATAAGACCGGCGCACCGGCTCGCCAAACGCTGGACGGCAACCTGGAGATTCTGGGTCGGCTGGATCATCAGGTGAAAATCCGAGGGTTTCGGGTGGAGCTGAGGGAAGTGGAAGCCGCTTTAAATCAGCATCCTTCAATTCAACAGGGCGTTGTTATTGCTGAAAAAAATAGTCAGGGGCGTCAGTCTCTCTTGGCCTATGTGGTAACGTCAGAGTCTTCCCTGACCCATCGAGAAATCCGAGATGTACTGCAGCAAAACCTGCCGGACTATATGGTGCCGACAGGTTTTGTGCTGCTAGATCACCTGCCCCTAACCCCCAATGGCAAAGTAGACCGCCGGCTACTGTCGTCGTCAGACTATACCCAGCGACAGCGGCTAGGCACAGATAGTAATTATGTGGCTCCTGGAAATGAATGGGAGACCCATCTGGCAAGTATCTGGGCACAGTGTTTGCGGATAGAGTCGGTGGGTATCTACGACAACTTCTTTGATTTGGGCGGCGACTCGATTACGGCGATCCAGATTGCGGCCCAGGCGACAGAGGCAGGACTTGTCCTATCGCCCCAGCAGATTCTACAGCACCTGACGGTTGCCGGGGTATTGGCCCAGATAGGGGCAACCCAATTAGTTGGGTCTGACCAGGGACAGACCTCTGGACAGGTGCCGCTCACTCCGGTTCAGCAGAGCTTTTTTGAACAAAATCTGACTGAGCCGCACCATTGGAATCAAAGCCTGCTGCTGGATGTAGCCCAGTCGTTAGATCCCACAGTCTTAGAAACAGCACTACAGCATTTGGTAGAGCGCCATAACATTTTGAGCGGCCAGTTTATCTTAGGAGAGTCGGGCTGGCAGCAGCGCCAAGGGGTGCCCGGACGTTTGCTTAACTATGTCGATCTTTCCCATCAGTCGATTATTAGCCAAGATCGGGCCATGGCAGCCACCGAGGCAGACCTGCAAACCAGTCTTGACCTGACCACCGGAAAGCTGGTGCAGGCAGCGTTATTTAACCTGGGGGACAATCGCCCAAATCGACTGCTGCTAATCATTCACCACTTAGCAGTGGATGGGGTTTCCTGGCTGACGCTGTTAAATGATTTGGAAACCGCCTACCGCCAGACCCAGGGAGAAACGGTCCCTCAGCCTTTGCCAACGATGTCGTTCCATACCTGGTCAAC
>CALBPH010000593.1 GCA_937899365.1 uncultured Leptolyngbya sp. | reverse complement strand
AGGACATTAAGGAGTACCTTAATTGGTACAGCTCTCGCCAAGATCTGCCCTCATCCCACAAGCGAGAGAAAGCCCCCTGTGTTGGTTTGGTCTTGCAGCGAACCCACCTGGTTACCGGGGACGAAGCCCACTATGTGTCCATGGTGCAAGAGCTAGAGTACCTGGGCGCTCGGGTAATTCCTGTGTTTGCCGGTGGTCTAGATTTCTCCAAGCCCGTAGAGCAATATTTTTACGAACCGGTTACCCAGGAGCCCGTTGTTGATGCGGTTGTCTCCCTGACAGGCTTTGCCTTAGTCGGTGGCCCTGCCCGCCAAGATCACCCCAAAGCGATTGAGGCGTTAACAAAGCTCAATCGACCCTATATGGTGGCCTTGCCATTGGTCTTCCAAACTACTGAAGAGTGGGAGGACAGCGATCTCGGTTTGCATCCCATTCAAGTAGCTCTCCAGATGGCCATCCCCGAACTCGATGGTGCCATTGAGCCCATCGTGGTCTCTGGTCGTGATGGCATGACCGGCCGCGCGATTACGCTACAAGACCGTGTGGCGGCTATCTCCCAGCGTGCACTCAAATGGGCCAATCTGCGCTGTTTGTCCCGAGCGCAGAAAAAGTTGGCCATTACCGTATTTAGCTTCCCGCCTGATAAAGGCAATGTGGGTACCGCTGCCTACCTCAATGTTTTCGGTTCCATTTACCGAGCCATGGAAGACATGAAGGCTGGGGGTTACACCATTGAGGACCTGCCTGAATCACCAGAAGCTCTAATGCTGGAAGTGATTAACGATGCCCAGGCTCAATACAACAGTCCTGAACTGAACATTGCCTATCGCATGTCGGTGTCAGAATATGAGCAGCTGACGCCTTACTCTGAGCGACTTGAAGAAAACTGGGGACCGCCGCCAGGCACCCTCAACACCGATGGTCAGAACCTGCTGGTTTACGGTAAAACCTACGGCAACTTGTTTATTGGTGTGCAGCCCACCTTTGGTTATGAAGGTGACCCCATGCGGCTGCTGTTTTCTCGCTCCGCCAGTCCCCACCATGGCTTTGCCGCTTATTACACCTTCCTGGAGAAAATCTGGAAGGCGGATGCCGTACTTCACTTTGGCACCCATGGCTCCCTGGAGTTTATGCCCGGTAAGCAAATGGGTATGTCGGGGCAGTGCTATCCCGATAACCTCA
The DNA here is from genome assembly GCA_937899365.1 of uncultured Leptolyngbya sp. Taxonomy (GTDB): domain Bacteria; phylum Cyanobacteriota; class Cyanobacteriia; order Phormidesmidales; family Phormidesmidaceae; genus Leptothoe. The sequence goes on along the minus strand of CALBPH010000593.1, from coordinate 5,406 downwards.
TTGGCAGCATTCCCAACCTTTATTACTACGCCGCTAATAACCCCTCAGAAGCGACCATTGCCAAGCGCCGTGGCTACGCCGAGACCATCAGCTACCTAACGCCACCCGCTGAGAATGCAGGCTTGTACAAGGGCTTAAAGGAACTCAGCGACCTGATTGGTTCTTACCAGGGTCTCAAGGAAGGCGGTCGCGCTGTTTCCATTGTCAATGCCATTATCGAAAAGGCACGTCAGGTCAATCTAGTCCGTGATGTCACTCTGCCCGACGTGGAAGACGCTAGTGAAATTAGCAAAGAAGACCGCGATACCCTCGTGGGCAAGATTTACATCAAGCTGATGGAGATCGAATCGCGTTTGCTACCCTGTGGCCTCCATGTCATTGGTAAGCCCCCCACGGCCGAAGAAGCCGTTGCCACTCTGGTGAATATTGCTAGCCTCGATCGTGAGGAGGAAGGCTTCAAAAGTCTGCAGCGCATTATTTCTGAGAGCCTTGGTCGCGATATTGATGAAATCTACCGCAATTGCTACGTTGGTGTTTTTGATGATGTGCAGCTTCTGTTTGAAATTAACGATGCGACTCGTGCTGCCGGTGGCGCCATTGTTAATGAACAGCTGGATGATGAGGGGCGGGTTTCATTGAAGACCATGCTGAAGTTCTTTAACTTTGGTAAGCGTAAAGAACCCTGGGTAGAAGCCCTCCATAATCTTGGGTATAAGCAGGTAGAGGAAGAGTCTCTCAAGCCTTTATTTGAATACCTACAATTCTGCTTAAAGCAGGTGGTGGCTGACAATGAGCTGGCCTCTTTACTCAAGGCATTGGACGGAGAGTATGTCCTTCCTGGCCCCGGTGGCGACCCCATCCGTAACCCAGATGTGTTGCCAACAGGCAAAAACATCCATGCCCTTGACCCTCAGTCTATTCCCACCACAGCGGCTGTTCAGTCTGCCAAGGTGGTTGTTGATCGTCTGCTAGAGCGTCAGCGTCAAGATAATGGCGGGCAGTACCCTGAGACCATTGCATCAGTTCTTTGGGGAACAGACAATATCAAGACCTATGGTGAGTCGCTGGCACAGATGCTCTGGTTTGTTGGCGTGAAGCCGGTGCCCGACGCTCTGGGGCGGGTGAATAAGCTGGAGATTGTTCCGTTAGAGGAGCTAGGTCGTCCTCGGGTTGACGTGGTGATCAACTGTTCTGGCGTTTTCAGAGACTTGTTTGTTAACCAGATGGCGCTGCTGGATCGGGCTGTGAAAATGGCGGCCGAAGCAGATGAGCCTCTGGAAATGAACTTTGTGCGGAAGCATGCCCTGAAGCAGGCTGAGGAAATGGGGCTATCGGTACGTGAAGCCGCTACGCGAATTTTCTCTAATGCGTCGGGTTCCTATGCGGCCAATGTGAACTTGGCAGTGGAGAACAGCAGTTGGGAAGAAGAAGCTGAGCTACAGGAAATGTACCTGACGCGGAAGTCCTTTGCCTTCAACTCAGACAACCCTGGGGTGATGGATCAATCTCGAGACCTATTTGAGGCAACTTTAAAGACAGCCGATGTCACGTTTCAGAATCTGGATTCTTCTGAGATTTCCCTGACTGATGTTTCCCACTACTTTGATTCTGACCCTACCAAGGTGGTGTCTAACCTGCGAGATGATGGCAAAAAGCCAACCTCATTTGTGGCTGACACCACGACCGCTAACGCGCAGGTGCGTACGCTGTCGGAGACGGTGCGCTTAGATTCTCGGACTAAGTTGCTCAATCCTAAGTGGTATGAAGGGATGCTAGCCAATGGCTACGAAGGGGTACGCGAGCTATCCAATCGGTTGGTGAACACCATGGGGTGGTCAGCGACGGCTGATGCTGTGGATAACTGGGTTTATGAAGATACCAACACCACCTTCATTGAGGATGAGGACATGTGTAAGCGTCTGATGGATCTTAATCCCAACTCATTCCGCCGCATGGTGACCACATTGTTGGAAGTCAATGGCCGAGGCTATTGGGAAACCAGTGATGAGAATATTGAGCGTTTGCAAGAACTCTACGAGGAAGTAGAAAATCGTATTGAGGGTGTGGAATAGCGCCCTTGCGTGACTGGATAAAACGAGTCTAAACAAACGTTTTTGGCTATAAGCTGACTTGCGCCCTAGGTCTTTCAAAGATCTGGGGCGTTTTCAATGATTTATGTGCCTATGGGGAGGCTTAATAGCGATACATTTATCTTGCTCTATGGTCGATAATTAATCTTCTCAATGTGACAATTTCATTTACGTAACATATTTAGTCACGGAGATAAAAATATCCCCGTAAGCTACTTAGCCATAGGTGGTTGAGGATTTGGGGTAATTACTGCAGTGAGACATCGTTTATGGCATGCTTTAGCACTTACTGTTGGTCTCTACCTGCTATTTGCGTCTCAAGAGATTGAGACTAATTTGGCATTAAAGCCACCCAGCAACAACGTTCACGCGATATTCTCACGGCTTTTGCCATAGGCATTGTTGAGAAAATACCGCAATGCTATAGCCGGCCTATGGCAGGGCGCAAAACTTTCTTACCCTGTCGAACTCTGGATCTTGCCAAGAATAGGCAAAATGACTGACTGATTGAATATTGGGCGCTGCCCGTTGGATGGCATCCATCTGAGCTTCTAGGGATGGCCGATTGTTGATCGATTTGCCCCATATGCCTGCCAGGGCCGGACGAACATTACTGGCGTTGTTCTGCCGTAACACCATCTGTATATCTTGCACAATGCAGCGGGTATTGCCACAGATGCTATAGGCCATGGGGTGCCAGCTAATGGATTTAGAAAAGCGATTCCAATGTTGGAGCCGGGAGTCATAACCTTGGGTGCCCACGGGCTGATTACCCGTGGGAAAGAATACGGCTCCTACTGGAATGTTTTGCTGTTTTGCTGGCTGGGCGGCGGTATTGAGAAAATCAACCACACCTTGAACTGCGTGGGCTACACTCAATCGCCAGAGTTCTAACTGTAGGGCAGGACGACGTACCGATGCGGGTACCTCACTTGTGCTGCCAGACTGCCGGCGGCTTTGCCAGAGTGGTTCTACTTCGTCAGGAAACTGGGTGTCGACACGCTCAAGATCGCCGTCGGTTAGATAGCCTCGGGAGAGGAACTGTTGAATCAGTGCTCTGCCTTTGTTGTTTAAGGCTCGCTGGAGTAAGGAATTTTGGGCGGCGCTGCCATAGATCCACAGGTCGTTTACATTGCCTGCCACGGAGTTGCTACCGATGCCGCGTGGGTAGCGGATGTAGTCAAATAGCACGCCATCTGGTTTGCGCCGCAGGACCAGCTCTAGCATGCGGCGATAGTCGCTTTGGGCTTGGTAGTTGTAGGGGTCAATAAAGATTTCTTCGGGGTTGTTGCTGCCACCGCGACTGGCAAATGCTGAAGTGGTTTCCCCAAGACCATTACGGGCTAATACCTGTTGGCGATCGCTCCGTTGACCATAGGAGTAACCAAAGTTCATGGTAAACATCCAGGCATAGGCCTTGAGCCCGCGCTTATGGGCCGCTGCGATCGCATCTGCCAACAAATCTCGATCTTCATAGCCCCGTTGCTGTACCACGCTGGGCCAAACCGTGCGATTGTCTCGCTGCGGAATCAGTAGCTGACCGTTATAAAACGCCTCGATATAGACCTCGGTGTACCCCAGATTGATGACTCGATCCATTAAGGCATCGAGCACACCAGGTCGCAGATCACAGGGATAGAGTCGGAGCCAAATCGCTTGTTGGCGGGGCCACTGACGCTGACGACAGCCTTGCAACATGTCGGTGTGGCGTTTGAGCAGGTCGCCGTACTGTGCGATCGCAACCGCATCTCCACTGGCCGCCTGTTGACGTATGGCCTCTTTAGCATCAACTTCAGCTTGCGATAGCTGACAGTATTGATTGAGTTCTCCAGTCTGTGCAGCGCTGGGCATAGGGCGATTGAGCATCACCACGCTTAGCAATGCCAACAAACCTGCTACAAAACGTCGACTTCTGCCCAAACGCCGAAGACTTACCATGGTTGTGAACTATAACAATGAATCACTAAATACAGCTCTATTGTCAGAAAACAGGGCAGCTCAAACAGCTTTGAGGCGCGTGCCATCCCCCATAATCAACCATCTCTGAAAGCTGGCAGATTATATCACCCTTTGAGTAGGTTCTAACTATCGAGTACCCATTAAAAAATTAAGTTCAAAGCATCCCCAAGCTGACAGAGCTATTGAGTTTGCTTGATGCCGCTTAGCCTTCAGATGCCTCTGTTGTAGGCGTGGAAGATTCATCCGAACGCTTAAGCAATTCCGCCAGTTTCATCCGTTGAATATAGGGCCAGCCGCCATTCACCTCAATGTGCCTCAAGAGAGAATACAGCCCGTGGCGATTGGTGGGAAGAGCCTCTTGAAAAAGGGTTTCACGGATATCTCGGTGCAGATCTTCAAGCTGTCTCAGCAGTACCAAGAGAGCTTCGCAATCATCCGCTCTCTCTTGGGCTGCCACTTGAACAGCCGCTCGAATTTTCTCAATGTCACTAGCTTTCCCACAGTTGGCGTCTGATGCGTGCGATTCCATCTAGATAGTTAACCTGGATACCACCAAAACCTTATGATGCAGCCACAGTGTAGCCCAAATTAACCGATTCGCCTGCCCAATTCCAGCATTGACCATACCAAGCACAATGCACCGGATTTGATGATTTTCAGCATTCACCGGGGGACTCGTACGTGTAAAATACTTTCAGGAAGGTTAGTTGGCTATCCTGAGGGCGACTGTGGTTGGCCTAGTCATAAGGCTTTTTTAGAAATAGAGAGCTCTAAGCATAGACAGCGTCATAAGTCCCTAGTCGGTTATATGGCCACTAACAAATTTTCTTAAATATAAACGCTTTTTGTTTGAGGTTGACCATGAGGTATCGTGCCCTAATCGTTGCATTTTTAGCACTCTGCATGGGTGTCTTAACAGCCTGTAGCGATGCTCCGAGTGCTGATGGTGATACTCCCCTAACCTACGATCAGATTAGAAATACTGGCTTGGCCAATAGCTGCCCCCAAATTTCTAGCGTTCGTCGCGGGGAAATTGCCATCGAAGACGGACAAACCTATCAGATAGCAGGTCTATGCTTAGAGCCAACTAGCTACTTCGTTAAAGAAGAGCCCGCCAATAAGCGACGGGAAGCTGAGTTTGTTTCTGGCAAGTCCTTGACCCGCTACACATCCAGTTTGGACCAAGTTCGTGGTGCTCTGGAAGTTGATGCTGATGGCAGCTTAGTCTTCAAAGAGAAAGACGGTATGGATTTCCAAGCTGTCTCCGTCCTATTGCATGGCGGAGAGGAGATTCCGTTCCTTTTCACCATCAAGGGTTTAGTCGCTAAGACCCAGGCTGGGCTGAGCGCTGTGACGT
>CALBPH010000592.1 GCA_937899365.1 uncultured Leptolyngbya sp. | reverse complement strand
GCGAATCAGATTCCGCTAATTGCCCTCAATACCCCAAGAGAAATTACCAAGAAAGTGGCCCGACAGGGCTTAGCCAGTCTGACCGGTTCAGACTTGGAGCATATTCCCCCCCTGGATGAAATCGACACCAGCGACGAAAACTACCAGGCCATGGTAGCCCAAGTGTTTGGGCACCACGGTGGCCATGGCCACAGCGGCCCCAGCTTTGAGAATTTCTTTGCCGCCCAGGTACTTTGGGATGAAACCATGGCCGAGGCTGTCGCTGATTTTGTCACAGCTTCACCAGACACCCAGGTAATTGTGCTGGCTGGCGAAGGCCACATTGTTTACGATTTTGGTATTCCTAGCCGGGTCAAGCGACGTCTCGGCGAGAATTTTGTCGGTCAAAGCGTATTGCTCAACCCGACGTCTACCCAGCCTGAACTAGCCGACTTTTTCTGGATATCGGACAACACCTCTGACGGTATCCAATAGGTGCTGCTTAGCTCGTTTGTGGTAGCTGCGCCCACGACAGAGCCAAAACTAGTCAATCGGAACAAAGTCAAACCCAAGGCCAGAACGGCTGCCTGGTTGAATCTGTACTAGCTGAGCCGCTCGGTTACGATCGCCTGAGGGCTCAAAGTGTACATCGCCAGTAGCGCCATCTGCTAAGAAATCGGCTTCATGTAAAGCAGTGCGGACACCTTCACGACTGGGGTCCTGGGTTAGGGCAGTGGCTAGGGATGCGATCGCATCATAAGCCATGGCACTACGCCAGCTAACATCCCCACCCCACAGCTGCCGTGCCCCTGCAACAAACTCAGAGTTTGGATCTGACAACACATGCCAGGGAACCGCCACCACCAGTCCCTCAGCATCCAACCCTCCCGCCTGTAAGACCTGAGGATGATACAGATCGTCACCGCCAATCAAAGGAATTTGTTTATCGACAGCCGCCATCACAGCCAAGGAAGGCTCTAGCGTATCTGTACTAGATGCCAACATAACCACATCGGCCCCCTGTTCTTGTGCTAGGGCAATCTGCTCATCAGCATCAAAATTGGCATCAGCAAGATCGTACTCCGTAATGACCTTACCTCCATCACTAAAGACAGATGTGGTAAATTCACTCTTCAATGACAGGCTATACGCGCTATTAGAGTCGTAATAAAGGATGGCATTCTGGACATCGAGACCGTCAATCATATAGCGCGCCAAAGCAGCCGCGGCAAAACTATCACTAGGAACCGTGCGAAAAATATAAGGGCTAAAACCCGATAGCTCAACCGATGTACTAATGGCGGAAACCATCGGCAATTTTCCCTGGCTATAAACTGGAGCTGCCTCCAGAGTAACGCCACTGCTGTAATGACCTAACACGCCCAACACCTCAGGCCGATTGACCAATTCAGCCGCCACAGATTTAGCGATACTCGGATCATTGTCATCATTGGCAATAAGAAGTCTGAGCGGGACTCCAGTCACCTCAGCCAATTGATTAAACTCTTGCTGAGCCTGACCGGCACCCCGCAAAATTTCTAGTCCAATTTCACTGGTATTACCAACCGGTGCAATCACAGCCAATGTATAGGCAGACTGATCACCCACCCGAGCATTGTTCAAATATATCAATGCTTCGGGGTCATTACGATTTTCGTTTAATAATGCTTCTAAATGAATAATGGCTTGGTCATAATCCCCTTCAGCGTAGGCCGCCATACCTTGCATCTTTAAACCTGAAGGATCGGGCAGCAAACTTTGAGTTCCTCCACTCAACCGTTCCGATAAAGCAGCCTCAGAAGGAGCGACCCTTTTTCCTTCATTTGAAGCATCTGATGAGGTAACAACAACATCAGCTATTTTTGGGGTCATTAAGCCTGAAATACTTAAGAAGAAAACTCCCAAAACGCCTAAAGTTGCTAAGGCTAATATGATTTCAAACTTGTATTTTTTTAATGATCCCATTATTCAAACTGAAGAACTTTAAACCGCCAGCAAACCGCCACTTCAAACTCTTGACCCGTCATTGCATTTGATAGTTAACCGATTTGCTGAAGTTTTTAATAGCAACACACTACTGTAATTGACTGTTTATATAGGATGTAAGTTCTCAGGAATTCACATCATGTAATAAGTGCAGGTACAGCGAATACCCTAATGCATTAAAACGTTCGCGCGTATCTTGAGGCTGACAGGACTATCCATAGCCCCAACTAAGCTGGCAGATGCAATAGTGTGCCCAAGTCTGCGGTAGGGCTACCCATAACGCACCCCCAGACTGTCTTCTGTAGTAAAAAAAGTAAAAAAGTAAAAAGCCTTGCTGCTATCAGGCAGCAAGGCTTTTTACTATGAAATTGAAAGCCGTACCCAAGGTCTGTTACTTAACAGATACCTTAGCGCCAGCTTCCTCAAGCTGCTTCTTAGCTGCTTCAGCATCATCCTTAGAGATACCTTCTTTGATAGCTTTAGGAGCACCTTCAACCATAGCCTTGGCTTCTTTCAGACCTAGACCAGTCAGGGCACGAACAGCCTTGAGGACAGCAATCTTGTTACCACCGAAGTCTTCGAGGACAACGTCAAATTCAGTCTTCTCTTCAGCAGCTTCACCGCCACCGCCAGCTGCACCACCAGCTGCCATCATCATCATACCGCCAGCAGGCGCAGCAGCACTAACATCAAAGGTTTCTTCGATTTGCTTAACCAGCTCAGATGCCTCTAGCAAAGTTAGAGACTTCAGCTTTTCCAAAATTTCATCAGTTGCAGCAGACATGGATTTCTCCTTGATTAATTACAAAATGAATAGGTAATGAATGAAAGCCGAAATTTATTCGCCGCCTTCGCCACCTTCTTTATCGACATAGGCCTGAAGACCACGGGCAACAGACGAGGGTACTTCCTTGATACCCACTGCAACTTTCGTCGCCAGAGCATTGATGGCACCAGCAATCTGTGCATATAGTTCTTCCTTACTGGGCAGATCGGCCAAGGCTTCAGCATCTGTTTTAGAGAGAGCTTTACCTTCTAATACACCGCCACGCAGTTCGGTCTTCTTCGTGTCTTTCTGGAATTTTTTATATTCCTTGACAACACCGCCAATATCTTCCTGAGTTAGCAGCAGTGCCGTGGTGTCCTTCAAGAACTCCTGCACAGGTTGCCAATTCTCATCGTCTTGAACCGCAATTCGGATCAGGGTATTTTTGGCAATCTTGCATGTGCCACCCTTTTCGCGAATTCGGTTACGCAGGTCGCCGATTTCAGCAACCGTCAGACCTTTGTAGTCAATAACAAAAATCGATTGTGTGTCGCTTAGGAGATCCTTAAGCTCAGCAACAATCTCTTTCTTGTTTTCTAGGGTTCTCCCCATTCGGATCTCACCTCCTTAATTTCGGGGATAGGTTGAAAATACTGCTAACGCTTAACCCAAAACAGGAATCAAAAAATCAAAAGGGTCTCAGCTAACTGCCAAGACCCAAAGATGAGCGCTACTTACACCCAATCTCTGCACCTCGGCAGGGTATTAAGCAAAATGCACCTGCTGTCTTCGAATGCCTATTTGGTTGTTGGGTGTTGTTTAGAGCAGCAATACCTCCAATGCTTTCTCTGTTGAAAAATCAACAAGAGTCGATGTTGTTGCTAATGTACAGAGCAAGCCAGCCTTAAAGAGCAAAGCTTAGCAGGCTATTGCTTAAAAACTCCGTCCAGAGCAGCGACACCAGATTAATAGTACTTATGCAGCCGCGTCTTCAAGGGACAGATCGCGTAATGCACTAATATCCATCTTAATCGCAGGACCCATTGTAGCAGCTACCGACACGGTACGCCAGTATCGCCCCTTTGCCCCAGATGGACGATTACGGTCAATCGTTTCCTGCAATGCCTTTAGATTGGTTAGCAGATCCTCAGCAGAGAAATCGGACTTGCCAAACATGACGTGGACAATGCCAGACTTATCAGCACGGAATTCTAATTTACCTGCCTTAAAATCATTGATCGCCTGGGCTAGGTCAAAGGTAACCGAGCCACCTTTTGGAGATGGCATCAAACCACGGGGCCCAAGGATACGTCCTAACTTTGCCACCTTAGGCATCATGTCAGGGGTAGCAACCAATACGTCAAAATCCATCATTCCTTTCTGGATTTCGTCAATCAGTTCCTCAGACCCGGCCATATCAGCACCGTTATCGGTGGCCTCAGCCACTTTTTCACCACGGGCAATGACGGCAACGCGAACTGTTTGCCCCGTACCTTTAGGCAATGCCACGGTGGTCCGCAACTGCTGGTCCGTATATTTGGGATCAATACCTAGGCGAATATGAGCCTCGGCAGTTTCAGTAAATTTTGCTGTGGCCGTTTCCTTAAGTAGCTGCATTGCTTCTAAGGGGTCATACAGTTTGTCCTGTACCTTAGCCTGCAACTCTCTTAAGCGGCGCGACACTTTCTTTGCCATGGTTACTCCTTGGGGTCATAGCGAAGTCTAACTTCTTCCCCAGATTGATTTTTAGAAACGTTTAACGTGTATCTCTGTACCGCTACTAATCAGCTACGGTAACTCCCATATTGCGGGCAGTGCCTTCGATGATGTTCATGGCGGCATCAACGTCATTGGCGTTGAGGTCGGGCATTTTCATCTCGGCAATTTCTTGCAATTGGGCACGGGTGATAGAACCAACTTTCGTCTTATTTGGCTCACCAGAACCCTTCTCAATTTTGGCCGCTTTTTTAATCAGCACTGAGGCTGGCGGGGTTTTGAGAATAAAGGTAAAACTTCTGTCTTCAAAAACAGAAATCTCAACCGGAACAATCAGTCCAGCTTTGTCAGAGGTCTTGGCGTTGTACTCTTTGCAAAACGCCATAATGTTGACCCCGTGCTGACCCAAGGCGGGACCAATTGGCGGTGCAGGGTTCGCTTTTCCAGCCGGTATTGCCAGCTTAATAATCGCAACTACCTTCTTCGCCATTGATTAACTCTCTTTTTGCACTTGGTTAAATTCCAGCTCAACGGGGGTATCGCGACCAAAAATCGATAGCAATGCTTTAAGCTTGCTCCGCTCAGGGCTAACTTCAATGACTTCGCCACTAAAGTCCTTAAACGGACCAGACAACACCAGAATTTTGTCACCCTCAGCCATATCAACTTTGACTACGGGTGCCTGTTCTTGGGTCTGCTTAAAGATGCGCTCAACTTCGGCTCTACTCAAAGGCATGGGTTTAACATGCCCTCGCCCACGTCCAGTGGCACGTCGTTGCTCGGCACCGACAAAATTAATGACATGGGGGGTGTTTTTGACCACCTGCCAGACATCGTCATCCAAAATCATCCGGATGAGGACGTATCCAGGAAAAACTTTTTCCTCGATATTCTGACGACTGCCATCCTTACGTAGCTTTACCGCAGGGGTCTGCGGAATTTCGATCTGAAAGATACGACTGGCAACGTCAAGGGTAATCGCTCTTTGCTCAAGGTTGAGCTTGACGCGTTTTTCACACCCGGAGGCTACCTGTACTGCATACCAGCGCGATTGTGATTTCCGAGGCTCCTGAGGAGCACTGGAGGTTTCATCGCCACTTGTGTAGTTTGGATCGTCAGAAGCGTAAGTCATTAAAACACCTGCGTAGAGGCCGAACCAAAGAGTTTATCCACTTAGTAAATAAGCGTTGCAGACACGCCCACCATTAAAATAACGGCCGCAGATTCACTGATCAGCTGCTGCCTGGAGGGCCAAACCACCTTGCTTAACTCATCACGAGTGTCTTTAACAAAAGACCCTGCGTTAAACGAGTCAGAAGAATCGCTTGGCTGCTTTTCCACTACTTTCTTAGCGTCCTTTTTGACCACGTCATTAGCTTCCTTGTTTGCTACGTTGAGTCCAGTCTTCGACTAAGTCGTTGACCCAGAGTCAACCATGCAAAAATTCTACCTAAAGCCAATAACTTAGGAGAAAGATAAAATCAACTCCTAGCAATTGAATTAAATGCTTCAGGTAGAACTTTTGCTGATCGCTCAGCGCGCCCTGGAGGACTCGAACCCCCGACATTCGGTTTTGGAGACCGACGTTCTACCAACTGAACTAAGGACGCACGACTCTTTGAACTTGTCCCATTGTAAGGCTTAACCTTAGGGCTTTAGATGACCCTAGGATTATTTTTCAATGGGACGGTCAAAGCGCTGCTTCAAGCGAGTTGCTTTACCGACGCGATCGCGCAGGTAATACAACTTAGCACGCCGCGCTTTACCCCTACGCATGACCTTAATATTGGCCACACGAGGCGCATGGAGCAAGAAAACACGCTCTACACCCACACCTTGAAAGATGCGACGTACGGTGATCGTCTCGTTGATACCACCATTGCGCATGGCAATGACAGTACCCTCGTAGGGCTGCACACGTTCCTTACCACCTTCTACAATTCGGACACCGACCCGAACTGTGTCCCCAACATAGATCTTGGGGATATTGTCTTTGATATGTTCCGCCTCTATAGAGCGGATAATCTCCTCAGCGTTCATAAGCCCTGAAAAGCGCACGGTCTTTAATATTAGGGCAACATGGTCACAAACACCAAGGGTTTTCTGATTGAATTTGCGCTGATTAGGGGGGATCGGCCGACTTGGATGTGGCCA